>CALLVV010000018.1 GCA_938012815.1 uncultured Propionibacteriaceae bacterium | reverse complement strand
AATCCACAGGACAAGTACCCACATCAATCTTCGGAACAACAGGCGTCACACACGTGGGTTGGGTGATCGTCTTGGTGTAGGTCACCACCCCGTCGACAACCGACCAGCCCTCAGGCAGGTTCGCCACATCGATCCGGTACCCGGTCTTCGCGGTGGCGGTCACGGTCACGGTCACCTGGGTGCCGTTCACGACGAAGGCAGGCTCCCCGTAGTCGATCTGTTCGGTGTCGTCGACACCCGTGACGCTCGGCTGCGTGGGGGTGGTCGAATCCACCGGACACACACCCGGACTCACGTTCGGGACGGCCGGCACCACATTCTGGGCACAGGTCGGCTGGGTGATCGTCTTGGTGAAGGTGAAGGTGCCATCTCCATTGGCGACCCACCCGTCCGGAAGATCCCGATCATCAATGGTTCTACCCGCTTCCGGGGTGGCAGTCACCTTGACCGTCACCTGATCCCCGGCCTTGGTGAACTCCGGAGCCGAATACGTGATCCCATCGGTGGGACCAACCACCACGGTCGGCTCGGTCGGCTCCGTCGCGCCTGGGGCACACACCCCGGGAGTCACCTCGACGGTGGACAGCCTCGGATTGACCCGATTGGTGAGGGTCACGTCGAGGGTCTTCAAACCCTCAACGGTCACCTGGGCGCTGTTGGCATCCGGAACCCCATCGGCCACGCCGGTACCGGAGAACACCGGATCACCGAAACTGATCCCGGCAACCGTCGGAATCTTCTCGGTGAACGTCACGACCGTGCCATTGGGGACGTTGTTCAAGGTTTCCACAGTCCCGTCGCCCTTGACGGACAGTTCGCCGGTACGGGTGGTGCCCTTGTACTGGTAGGACCAGGTCACCGGGTAGATGGTTCCGGCATCGACCGTGCCGCCGGTGACGGCTTTCTTCAACCCGATGTGTCCGACGGCGTCGCCGGCTCCGGTACCGCCACCCGAGGAGGCCTTTTCGGCGCGGGCGGTACGCATTTCACCATCCACGAGACCCCGGTTGACGTACTGGGAGCCAACGGGAATCTCGCCTTCGGTCTTGATCTCCAGGTCGAACACGTAGATTCGGTCGGACTGGAAGTTCTGACCGTTGTTGTCGAGGACGGCCTTCACCTCGTCCTCGTCTTCATCGATCGTGACATTGCTCGACGGCACACTGGCGCCACTCATGTCATTGTGGCATTCTGCGGAATCGATTTCATTCCAGCACTTCGGGGTGCTGGGGATCCAGAAGACCTTCGGGTATCCCGCGGACACGGTGAGATTCGACCCCGCCTGCTTGTATTTGTCGACGATGGTCGTGCTGGAACGATCGGAGATCTTGGATCCGGGAACCACGATACGCCAGTGGATGACGGTCGGATCGGTACCGGGGAACCACCCGGACTTGTCGATCTCGGCCGGGACGTAGGGTTTGTAGTCGATGCCCTGCTGCCCGTCGGGAAGCGGCACCTCCACCTTTGTCCCGCCGTTCACCTCAAAGCTGAGCTTGGAGGCCGTCGTCAGGGCGACAGCCTGGGTTTTCACCCAGAGAGAACCGCCGACATTGTTCTTGTTCTCGACGTTCGCATTGAAGGTGCAGACCACCTCGCCCCTGGTGACCTGGCAGGTCCCGTAGGTAAGCGGATCTCCCTCCCGGCCCTGGAGGTCGAAGCTGCCCTCGGCTCCCCCCAGTTCCTTCGGCAACACGATCTTGAAGGTGTCACCGGCCTTCCCGGTGCCGTCCGGAATGCTCCAGTTCGCATCCAGCCGGACATTGCTCCACATGTAGATCGCAGCATCTTCGGCGCTCAGTTTCGCAAGTTTTATACTCGCTGTGTCAATGGCTGCAACCTCATCGGCTCTGGCATCGGGACTCGCGATCACGAATCCGGCCAAGCCGATCAGAAACGCCAGGAAGACAGCCAATGCCCCCCGCCCTCTGCGGGCCTTTTCTGTTCTCAACTTTTCCTCCTTCGTCACGGCATTGTATGCCACCAAACCACTGCCGAACGAATCTCATTTCAGGAATTATCGAAGGTTGACACCAATTGATACGAAGGACATCCATCGGTCAACTCGGGAGGATTATTGCTGTCTTTCGTCAATTTTCTTCCGGGGCCACGGGGCCGAGGGATCGGTCCGCGGCCTGTTGACCGACGAAACCTGATTCCCATCCCCGGTCATCATTCAGAATGCGCCAGAGAACACCCATGGGCAGAAACGGGATCTTCCCGGATGGCACTTTCAGGCCAGTTCCCGGGAGGGCGCCCCGGGTGTTGTGACCCAGGGGCGACGTCGCACAGAAGCCCCGGTCGATCCAGCGAATCGGCACCTCCCGGGGTGCCGTCCACGTGTTTCGGGCATTCCCAGCTGCTCCTGACCTGGTGGAAGTACTCGTGATTGACGATCCCGGGGCGTACTGCACGGCTTCAAGGTCGTACTCGCATTTCTTCCGCGCCACGTAGATGGTGATGTTGCCGGGATGGTTGACCTTGGGGTCCGGGACTCCCGGGAGGCCGGGATCCCGGCCTCTCATGGTTCTGGGTTTGACCGGTGACCAACCTGGGTGATGCCGGAAATTTTCGCTGACAAGCTCACAGGTGAGGGCCAGACCCGCTCCTCACCACGCACAGGCGTGTGCCCGCGCAGGGGTTCTCCTGCTCAGCCAGCCGCCTGAGGCTGCGGGGACGTGTCGGGGTCGGATGCCTCCAGGTACTGCAGCACGGCGATGACGCGGCGGTTGTCGTCGCCGGAGGGCGTCAACCGGAGCTTGTCAAAAATGTTGTTCACGTTCTTGGCGATGGCTTTCTCGGTCACGAACATCGCCTTGGCGATCGCGGCGTTCGTCTTGCCCTGCGCCATGTGGGTCAGGGTCTCGATCTCCCTCGGGGTGAGCCGATCGAGCGGGGGACGTCCCGTGCGGCGTCCGAGGATCCGGGCGACGACCTCCGGGTCGAGGCAGGTGCCCCCGGCCGCCACCTGCTGCACGGCGTCGAGGAACTGCTCGCCGCCAAGCACGCGGTCCTTGAGGAGGTAGCCCACCCCGCCGCGCCTGTCCTCCATGAGTTCGCGGGCGTAGAGGGTCTCGACGTACTGCGAGAGCACCAGCACCGGCAGCCCGGGGCGTTTCCTGCGGGCCTCGATCGCGATCCGCAGTCCCTCGTCGGTGAACGTCGGGGGCAGCCGAACGTCCACGATGGCGACGTCCACGTCTTCGGTCAGCAGCGCCCTGCGCAGCTCGGAAGCGGTCTGCACAACGGCGACGACCTCATTGCCCAGCGCCTGCAGCATCCGGCTGAGACCGTCGCGCAGCAGGAACTGGTCCTCGGCAATCAACACACGCATCGCTCATCACCTCCGGGAAGGAGTCTGCCATCCCGCACGAGGTTACGCGGGGTTGGGTGTTCCCCGAGGCCGGGCGTGCAACTCGACCACCAGATGGTTTCGACATGGGCAGCCCCTCCGCCACGGCCCGGCTCGGACCATTCTGAAAGGTGGTATTTTCACCACTGTTTTCCGAGCCGTGCGCCAGCAGGATTGTGGGCATCAGAGAGTCAAGGAGATGACATGAACACCCACCTCAGCGCACCGGCCTCCCGCGGATCGGGCATCGGGTCGAGCGTGCGAGCCCTCGGCCGGTGTCTTCTGCTGCTGGCCCTGTGGCCGGTGTCGATTGCACTGTTCATCGCGATCTGGATGGCCGCCGCCCTGATCCCGCTCGGCATCGGAGTCCTGCTGGTGCCCGTCGCAGTGAAGGCACTGCGATCACTGGCCGAGTGGAAACGCCGCATGGCCCATCAGTGGTCGGGGATCCGGGTCGAGTCCCCGTACCTGCCGCAACCACCGGCCGGGCCGGGTTTCAGGGGCCGGTTCGACGAGGCCGTGTGGCTGTTGAAGGACCCCGGAACCTGGCGCGACTTCGCCTGGCTGTTCATGGACCTGTACGTTTCCGTGGTGCTCGCGTGTCTCGGCATGACCATTGTCATCAGCGGACTGTTGGGGTTGGCGATGCCCATCATCTGGGAACCGTTCGTAAAGAACTGGCACAACGGTGGTCTCTACCTGTTCGTCCCCGTGAACGAGACCACCGCGCCCTTCATGCCCCTTCCCGGCCTGCTGGTGCTGCTCGTCGGACTGTTTCTCGCACCCTGGTGGGTGAACCTGCACAACCGTTTCGTCCGGTGGGCGCTGGGCCCGACCAAACGCACCCGGATGGCTGCCTTGTCACAGACCCGGCGGGAGACCCGCGACTCCTCCGCGGCCGAGCTGCGCCGCATCGAACGCGACCTCCACGACGGCACCCAGGCCCGTCTGGTCGCGATGGGCATGACCATCAACACCGCCCAAGCAATGATGCGCAGCAACCCGGAGGCAGCCGAGGCGCTGCTGACCGAGGCCAAGAACGCCTCCGCCACGGCACTCGGCGAGCTGCGTGACCTGGTGCGCGGAATCCATCCTCCGGTGCTGGCCGACCGCGGACTGGGCGACGCCGTGAGGGCCCTGGCGGCGGACTGTGCGATATCTGCGGAGGTGAACGTCGAGATTCCCGAGCGGGTGGGCCCGGCACTGGAGTCGGCTGCCTACTTCGCGGTCTCCGAACTGCTGGGCAACGTGGTGAAACACTCCGGCGCGAACCGGGTCGACATCGACCTGCGGATCGAGAACGGCGAGCTGCGGATCAGCGTGACCGACGACGGCCGGGGCGGGGCCGATCCCCAGACCGGCACCGGTCTGCGCGGAATCGAACGACGCCTGGCGGCCTTCGACGGCGTCCTGGCGATCCAGAGCCCGATCGGCGGTCCGACGTCCGCGCACATCACACTCCCCGTCGAGTCCTGAACATCCCGGGCCCCTGCCCTGACCATCCCCGGTCTCCTGTCGTTATGTCATTCGGAAAGGTTTTGTACCGCACACGGCACAAAACCTTCCACGACGTGAGCAGAAGTCTTCTCACAGGAAAGAGAAACCCTATGTCAAAAATCCTCATGTCCCAACCCATCCGGTCGGTCTCCACGCCGGCCGAGAACACCGTCGACCGGTCGTGGAAACCGATCATCATCTACACGGCCCTGGCCTTCGGCCTGGGATGGATGATGTACATCCCGGGGCTCCTGCTCAACGCCGGACCCACAACACTCATCGGCACAATCTTCTCCACCACCTTCATGTGGACCCCGGCGGTGGCAGCAGCAGCGGTGGTCCGCTTCATCGAGAAGAAGCCCCTGTTCTCCACCCTCAAGATCAGCCTGAAGGGAGTCTGGAGGAAAACCCTCCTCTGGTCACTGCTCTCCATCCCCATCGCCTTCATCCTGATCCTCGCCTCCCTCGGTTCCTCGGCCCTGCTGGGCACCTACCACTTCGACCTGACGAACCTCTCCGAATTCCAGGAGGTCCTGGAAACATCAGGGCAGACCGGACTCACCACTTCCCAGGTGTGGGACGCCTTCTGGCCGCGAATCGCAGGAGTCATCCCCATGCTGTTCCTGGCCGGCATGGTGGGAGCCCTGGGTGAGGAGATCGGCTGGCATGCCTGGCTCTACCCACGCCTGCGCGACCGCCTCGGCGTCACCGCCTCCCTCGCCCTGACCGCCATCATCTGGGGTCTGTGGCACGCCCCCGCCATCCTGCTCGGGCACAACTACCCCGACAACCCCCAGCTCGGCGTCCTCATGTTCATCATCACCTGCGCAGGCCTGACCATCCCCATCCAGCTCCTCATGAACTGGGGCGGCTCCGTCTGGGCAGCAGCATCCGCCCACGCCGCCATCAACGCCATAGCGCCAGCGCTGCTCATCTTCGCGCCTCTCAACGACGTCAACCACCCCTACGACCCCGTCGCCGCCGCATTCACCGGATGGGGAGGCTGGCCCGTCGTCGCGATCCTCTTCATCGCAGGCGCCATCATCCTCAAGCGGGACAACACTTCCCAACCCAGCACTCCCGCCGCTGGCTGAAGAATCACCCCACGGAATCGTTATGTCATTCGGAAAGGTTTTGTGCCGTGTACGGCACAAAACCTTTCACGATATGACCAAAAGTTTTCCACGTAACATAACGATGAGGCTTATTCACAGACGGTGTGCCGGTCGGAAAACTCCTGGTCAGCGCACACTTGGGGAGGGCCATGAATTAAGCCTCGATGGATCTGGCCGGCTCAGCCGGCGTGGGAAGACGGAGCGGTCAGGTCGGCGACCGTGGCGTCGAGGGCCGCGATCGCGTCGTCGGCCTGGAGTTTCACCCCCACCCCGTGGGCCCCGCCTCCCATGGAGATGGACCGGCCGACGATGGAGGAATCGGCGAACACCGGCCAGGGATGGGTGGAACCGAAGGGTGTGATGGTGCCCCGTTCATATCCGGTGACCCGTTTCGCCTCGTCGGCGTCGGGCATCGACAGGCGGGAGACCCCGAGCAGGGCCCGCAGCTTCGGCCAGGAGAACTCGCGGTCCCCCGGCACCAGGACGAAGACGTGGTCGTCGAGACCACGCCGCACGACGATGGTCTTGACCAGGTCGCGCACCTCGATACCACGCACCGCCGCCGCCTCCGCGACCGACCTGACGGGTCCGTGCCGGACCACGGTGTGCGCGACCCCGAGCTCCCGGAGCCTCCTGAGCGCTGGGGTGTCGTCCATGGGACGAGTCTACGGCGCCACGGACGAGGCCGGGTCCCGCTTCCACGGAATCGGGACCCGGCTGGTGGACGTCCGGGATCAGGCCCCGGTCCTGGGCAGACCCGGCCTGACCGCTGGGGTGTCGTGACGCCCGGGGTTGGGGAAACCGGCGGGATCGGGGTTGATCAGCCCTGAAAGTCCAGCACCGTCGTCACTATTCCCGCACCCGTCCCGTCCCTCCGTCGACCGTGACGACCTGGCCGTCGTGGAGGCGGGTGGTGGCCTCAAGGACCCCGAGCACCGCGGGGATGCCGTATTCGCGGGCGACGATGGCGGCGTGCGACAGCAGCCCCCCGGTTTCCGCGACCACCGCTGAGGCGGAGGCGAACAGCGGGGTCCAGGCGGGGTCCGTGGCCTGGCAGACCAGGACGTCGCCGGGCCGCAGGCGTGTGAACTCGGCCGGGCCGGCTATGACCCGCACCGGCCCCGAGATGACCCCGGGGCTGGCCGCCACTCCGGTCATGCCACTTCCCGGTTTCACGGGATCGTGTTCCGGTTGCCACGCCGCCAGGGCGCGGGGCCGGGCGCGGCGGCGGCGCTCAGCGATCCCCGCGACATCCACCGATGCGCCACGCAGCCAGTCCAGCAGCTCGTCGAAACCGAGCAGCGCCACCTCCCCCGGTTCGGCCAGCAGCCCGGCCGCTGTCATCCGGCGGCCCGCTTCGAGGGCCAGGCGGCGCATCTGCTCCCCCAGCTCCTCGAAGTCCACGACCCCGGCCTCCCGCGTGACGTGACCAGCGCGGTAGTCGTCGACGAGACGCCGGAACCGGCGGCGCAGGAACCGGGGCAGCCGGCCGGTGGCCTCGGCCATCAGGTCGGCGTGGGGGCGCGCGGTGGCCGGTTCGCGCCGCTCGGTGTGCGCCATCATCGCGACCGTCCCGAGGAAGGCGGGGAGGTCGTCGCGCCACGAGCGGCTGGAGAACGGCTGGTACATGCGGGTGGTGCGGGCCCCGTGCCTCGCGAGGAAGTCCTCGGCCCTCCCCCACCACTCGGGGTCCTGCTGTGTGACGGCGTCGACGTCGATGGGGTCCTGCGCCAGCAGCTGTCGCACCGGTTCGGGGATGGATGCGACGAGCCGGCCAAGTTCCCGGTCGACGACGACGGTGGCGTAGTCGAGGTCGCCGAGGAGGTCCTCCGGTCGGGTTTTCACCCTTGCCAGGCGCAGCAGGACGCGAAGCCGGGCCCCGCGCAGGACGTGGAAGCCGAGGTATTCAACGAAACGGGAGGTCACCATGGCCTCGACCTGGCCGGACGCCTCCACCAGGGCGTCGGCGATGTCCGCGCCGGGCAGCGTCGCGACGGGCAGGTCGCGCAGCCGGGCCGTGAACCGTCGCACCCTGGCGCCGGTGTCGGTATCCCAGCCGCGCGGGTCGCGCCACGGGGTTCGGGCGATCCGGACGATCCCGGTGGGCAGCCGCCACCACGAGATCCGGGGATGGCCGATGGTGACGGCGCCGTCGGCATCCATCTCGACGAGCCCGTCGATGGGCCGCATCCGGAGCCCGGCGAACCCGGTGGTGGCGTCGAGGCAGCGCACCAGGATCCGGGTCACCATCAGGTCGAGAGGATACGGCGACGGAAAGTGCTCGATGATGTCGTTGCGGATGAAGCGACTTGTCCGCCCCACCCGTCGATCCGGCCCCGCCGGGGCCGCGGTGGTGATGGGCCGGGCCTGGAGCAGCCACGGTTTCCCGCAGGCCAGGGCCCATTCGATGTCCATCGGCCGGCCGTAGTGGCGCTCGACCTGCTCGGCGAGCCGCGCCACCGCGACCACGTCGCGGTCCGCGAGGGATGCTCGGCCGCGTTGTTCGCCGGGGAGTTCGGTGGTGGTGGTCTCGCCGGTGGCGGTCATGTCGATGCGGATGCGTTTGTCGCCGGTGCTCCGTTCGACGATGCGGCCGCGTTCGACGGCGAAGGAGTCGGGAGTGACCGCACCCGAGACGACGACCTCGCCGAGTCCCCAGGCGGATTCGATCACCACTCGCCTGCGCCCGGTGACCGGGTCGAGGGTGAACGCAACACCCGCGGCGTCGGCCGGGATCATGCGTTGCACCACGACCGCCAGGGCGACGTCGTCGTGGGCGAATCCCTGCTCGTCGCGGTAGGCGATGGCCCGGTCGCTCCACAGCGACACCCAGCAGCGGCGCACCGCCTCGACGACGGCATCCCCGCCGGTCACCCCCAGATAGGTTTCCTGCTGACCCGCGAAGGACGCGTCCGGGAGGTCCTCGGCGGTGGCCGAGGACCGCACCGCAACCGGCCCGTCGAGGTCGCCCGCGGCGGCACGGATCCGGTCGGCCAGCCCGTCGGGCAGCGGGGCGGCGGCGACGAGTTCCCGCAGCCGGTCGTGGTTCCCGGCCTCCAGCAGTCCGGCGATCTCCTCCCGAAGCGGGGTCATCGCGGTCCGGTAGGCCTCGGCGGTGACGCAGAACCCGCCGGGGACGGGAAGGCCCGCCGCGATCAGTTCCCCGAGGTTGGCTCCCTTGCCGCCTGCCAGGGGGATGTCGGTGGCGCGCACCCGGTCAAGTCCGATGATCATGATGTCTTCTCCTTCACGCCGCCCTGCGTGAGCCACACCACCAGCCCGAAGGCGGCGAGGACGGCCAGTGTGGCGAACAGACCGGTCAGGGCGGGGCCCGCAGCGAGTCCGGAGATGATCCACAGGCTCAGGGCGGGGATCCCGGCGGCCGCACCGGCGTTGCGGCCGAACTGCACCATTCCGCTGGCCCGCGCCATGCGCTCCTCGGACGCGGTTGCCTGCGCGTCGAGGAGCAGCAGGGGCAGCACCAGGCCGACCCCCACCCCCAGCAGGGTGATACCCACCAGGAAGACGACGAGCTGGGGGAAGGCCGCCAGGGCCGCACCGGAAAACCCCAGGACCCAGCCGAGGGGACGCGCCCACCCGCTCGGGGCGAGCTTCCCGGAGGCGAACGTTCCCGCCCCGATTCCGAGGAGCATGGGAATGAGGAACCAGCCGGTGGTGGTGGCGTCGACGCCGTGGAGGGTCTGCAGGGCCAGCGGCGCGTAGGTGATCGCGCCGATCGAGACCACCCCTGACAGGGCCGCGAGCCACACCAGTGCCCCGGGGCCGGCGCCGCGCGGTGACGATTCGCGCACCGTGATGCGCCACCAGCCCCCGGGTGGGGTGGCGGTGGGGAAGCTCCGGGCCGCGAGCAGCGCGACCAGCGACAGCGGCACCCCGGTCAGCACCCCGAGCCGCCACCCGGGCCCGTCGGTGAACCAGCCGCCCAGCGGCGGGCCGATCAGGTTCGCGACCAGCTGGATGATCGCCAGCCGGGAGAGCGCGCGGGCGCGGGAGAATGCGTCGAGGCTCAGCCCCAGGGCGGCGAGCACTGCGGGAGTGATGGCGGCCGCGCCGACGCCCTGGACGGCCCTGGCCGCCAGCAGCAACGGCATGGTGGGCGCCCAGGACATCAGCAGGGTGCCGGTCAGGAAGCAGGCGTGCCCCGCCACCAGGACGCGGCGGGTTCCCAGGCGGTCGGTGTACTGGGAGAACAGTGGCAGCAGGAGGGTGGAGCACACGAGGTAGCTGCCGGCGACCCAGCCGTACAGCTCCGGAGCGGCCAGTTCGTCGACGATCCGGGGGGTCGCGTTGCCCAGGAGGGTCTGCATCATGGCGGAGACCGCCATGCCCGCCCCCACAGCGGTCAGCAGGGCACGGCGGCTCGTCGTGGGGTGGGTCACTTCAGCCCGTTCAGGAGAATGTCGAGGGAGGTTGCGAAACGGTCGCGCAGGGACTCCCCGACGGGGTGTGTGGCCCACATCAGCACGCACATGTAGTAGCTGCACTGCACGGCCAGGACCGCATCGGTGAGGGGCACGTCGTCGCGCAGTTCACCGCTGCTGCGTCCCGCGGCGAGGATGTCCGCGACGGCCGCGTTGAAGCGTTTCTGGTTCTCCGAACCGAGGTCGAGGGAAAGGTTGAAGGACCGCGCCCTGACCATCTGCCGGGCCGGTTCGGGATGGGCCTCCAGCCAGTCGGCGGCGGCGGCGAGCATCCGCCGGAGACGTTCCTCGGCGGTGCCGTCGCCCACATCCGCGTCGAGGACGACCCGGACCACCTGCTCCCCCAGGTACCGGAAGACGTCGCGTTTGCTGGGGAAGTGCGTGAAGAAGGTGCCCTTGCCGATGTCTGCGGCCTCGGTGATGTCGGCGACGGTGACGGCGTCGAACCCCCGCTCGGCGAACAGGCGCATGGCCTCGGTGAAGATCCTCTCCCGGGTCCTGGCGCGCCTGCGGCTCACTCGATCGCTCATGGGTCCACGCTAGACCAGAACCTGACCGTGGTCAATATCTGACCACGGTCAGAAGCCGGGATGGGTGGCGCCAGCTCTCCCGACAAACGCCAGCGCTACAGCGCAAGCAATCGCCCAGAAGACAAGCGGACCCCGTAGATTTGACACAATGGGGGGTTAATGGGGGGTGGTAACGGATAGCTGGGAGGAGCAATCATCAACGCCATGACGAACCCCAAGGGGTCGCTGGATCCGAGAAGTCTCCTTCTTGGCCAGGACGACGACTGGGTGATGTATCCGCTGGATGAGTTCGCCGTCACCACCATCATCGAGGTCATCACCGGTCTGGTTGCCTCGGCGGGCATCGACATCGACCTGAACCCGGCCGACCTGATGTCCAACCTGAACGCCAGGACCAATCCCAACGCGGACCCGATGGTCGTGAAGGAGGCTCCCGCGAAGAAAGCTGACGAGAGCTCGTCCTTCCGTCTCAAACCGAGTGCCATCCATCGTGTCCCTCGGTTGCTGTTCAAGGTTCTACGACACGACCCGGCCCGGTGGCGACGGGAGGAACGAAGTTTCCGGGCCCGGCTCGACCACCTCCAGCGCCGCACCACGCAGGCCGGCACCCTGAACGACAAGGATCTGGCGCACCTGCTCGAAGGGATCGTCGATCTGTTCCGGGCATGCCTGCACGACGGCGCGACGTACTACGGTCTCGGGCTGGTCTGGATGTACTGGCGGACCGCTCGCCTGCTCAAGAAACAGCCCGACGCCGACGACGAACTGGCCGAGAACGTCGCGGCCTACTTTCTCCAGCTGCTGTTGACCGACCGGAAGAACCCCCTGTCGCCGTTGTTCGAGCAGTTCCGGATGCTGAGCGCGGACACCCAGAAGGTGGGCCTGCAGGCGTTCGTGGTTTCACTCCCGGACTCCGCCTTCCTGACGGCCAACGCCTCGCGGGACATCGAGGACACCATTTTCAAGAAGCTGCGTGGCCTGCCGAAGGGCCACCGGATCGAGTCACGGGTGGACGCCCTCCTGGCAGACCTTCCCGTCGCCCCCGAGGCGATTGACTGGTCGTTCTCGCCCCGTTCACAGCTCCCGTTCCGGCTGCTGGTTGCCCTCCTCAGCAGCGAACCCATCGAGGGCCTGGACGAGCTGCTCACCGACGAGGACGCCGCGAAACAGGTGGCACGGAAACTGCCCTTCAGGAAACGCGCCCGCTGGAAACGGAACGCCGCGACGACCCGCAAGTTGATGACCGGGGCGGTCGGGACGATCTTCCTGCTGCTGGAGATCATCCCCGTCTTCCACCAGGCCTTCGACGAGGTCGCGAAACGCCTGCAGGACCGCAACCAGGTCTCGGCCTCGGAGGACCTGATGTTCCTTCGCTTCGACGAGGTCCTGAAGGCCCTGGACGACCGCGGGGGCTGCCGGGAGCTCGTGACCGAGCACCACAGGCAACACCTCGAGCACTTGACCGCCCGCCGCACGAGGAAACTCGAGGCCAGGGCGGCTGAGGAGATCCGGGAGGACGACACCGAGGTCCCCGTCTCGTTCGACAGGCTCGCGTCCGAGTCGTAGAAGCTCCACCGACCGGATGCGGCGCGCGTCAGCAGCCGTGTTTGTTGTGGTTGGTGGGGCAGGGCGCCAGCACGGTCGGGGT
>CALLVV010000017.1 GCA_938012815.1 uncultured Propionibacteriaceae bacterium | reverse complement strand
AACCGCAACACCAGGACCCCGATTCCCCGGGGGCCTGGGGGCCGCACCCCGGCGGTCCGTACGACGCTCAGTGAAACACAACCCCGGAAACAGAAAGAGCGAATCCCCGTCCGGTTCCGTCCGGGCGGGGGTTCGCTCACAACTGGGTTGTTCGTCTCATCAGTAGAGGATTTCGCCGGCTGCCCGGCGGGCCCTCAGCGAGGACACCGCTTCCTCCAGGATCTGGGCCGCCTCCGCATCGGTGCGGCGTTCCTTCACATACGCGAGGTGGGTCTTGTACGGGGTGATCTTCGGCGGTGGCGGCGGGTTCTCCGCATCGGTGTTGGCGGGCAGCCCGCAACGAGGACAGTCCCAGGATTCGGGAATCACCGCGTCAGCGGCGAAGGCGGGGCGGGTCTCGTGCCCGCTGGCACAGTAGTAGGAGACGTGAAGCCTCGGGGCTGCATCGCCTCTTTCGGCTTCACCCATTGGTCCGGCGCCGACACGGCTACCGCGGATGGCGTTGCCACCTGCCACAACTACTCCTCGGGGTTCGGAAACATTTTCTTCTCAGGCGCCAATGCGGTAAAGCACAAGCAGCCCGATGATCGTCAACACCCAGATCAGCGTCAACACAAGGGTGATGCGATCCAGTCGTCGCTCGGCGGTGGACACGCCGCCCATGGAAGTGGACATGCCGCCACCGAACAGATCAGACATGCCGCCACCGCGGCCCTTGTGGAGGAGTACTGACAACGCCAGCAATGCACTCAGAATGATCAGGACGACCGACAGGGTGGCTATGGGCCAGCTGACGAGGGGGATAATCACGCGGAGTAGTTTAACCGAGGGGTTCAAATCCACCACATCGTGGGGTCCTAGAAGCGTTTCCCGCGATGACCCCGAAAAGGGGGTTGCCGCCGGAAATACCGGTGACAACCCCGTTCACGGAACTTCAGTTCAGGAGAACAGCACGATCGCGGCGAACTCCTCGGCCTTCAAGCTGGCACCACCGACGAGGGCGCCGTCGACATCCGGCTGCGCCATGATCTCTGCCACGTTGGACGCCTTGACGGATCCCCCGTACTGGATCCGGACCGCATCCGCGGTGGCCCGGTCGTACAGCTTCGCGATCTCTTCGCGGACCGCCCCGCACACCTCCTGGGCATCCTCGGGGGTGGCGACCTCTCCCGTGCCGATGGCCCACACCGGTTCGTAGGCGATGACCAGCGAGGCCACCTGCTCGGCGGGGACGCCCTTCAGGCAGCCACGAACCTGCTCGAGGGTGTACTCGACGTGGCGTCCTTCCTTGCGGATCCCCAGGCCCTCACCACAGCAGATGATGGGGGTCATGTCCGCGGCCAGGATCTTCAGGGCCTTGGCGTTGATCAGGGCATCGGTCTCGCCATGGTACTCGCGGCGTTCCGAGTGCCCGACCACCACGTAGCGAACCCCCAGCTTTGACAACATCCCGGCGCTGATCTCACCCGTGTAGGCGCCCGAGTCGTGTTCGGAGACGTTCTGCGCCCCGAGCTGGATCGGGAACCTGTCCCCCTCGATCAGGGTCTGCACGGTGCGCAGGTCGGTGAACGGTGGAATGACCACACAGTCGACGGAGCTGCCGTCGTATTCCTTGTCGGCCAAAGTCCAGGCCAGTTTCTGAACAAGTCCCGTCGCCTCGACATGGTTCAGGTTCATCTTCCAGTTGCCGGCCATGATCGGTTTGCGTGCCATGTCAGTTGCCTTCCTTCAGAACAGCGATGCCGGGAAGGACCTTGCCCTCCATCAATTCCAGTGATGCGCCACCGCCGGTGGAGATGTGCCCGAAGGCATCCTCCGGGAAACCGAGGGCCCGCACGGCGGAGGCCGAGTCGCCGCCACCCACGACACTGATGCCGTCGATCTCGGTGAGGGCCTGTGCGACTGCCCGGGTGCCGGACTCCAGCCCGGGAATCTCGAACACCCCCATGGGGCCGTTCCAGAACACCGACCTGGCCTGGTGGATCGCGTCGCCGAACAGTTTCTCGGTGGCGGGCCCGATATCGAGCCCCATCTTGTCGGCGGGAATGGCGTCGGTGGGGACCACATCCACCTGACCGACGGTGCGCGCCCCGAAGTCGACCTCGGATGCGACGCGCACATCGACCGGCAGCAGGATGCGCTTGCCCGCCGTCTGGGCTGCCTTCAGGTAGCCGGTGCAGGCTTCGATGGATGCGTCGTCGACCAGCGAGTTCCCAACCCCGAGTCCTTGGGCCTTGAGGAAGGTGAAGGCCATGCCGCCTCCGATGACGAGGGTGTCGGCCACCTTGAGGAGGTTGTCGATGACAGCCAGCTTGTCGGCCACCTTCGCGCCACCGAGTACCACGACGAACGGGCGCTTCGGATCCTCGGTGAGTCCTTCCAGGACGTCAATCTCCGCCTTGACCAGCGACCCGGCCGCCGACGGCAGAAGTTTCGCGATGTCGTAGACGGAGGCCTCTTTGCGGTGCACAACACCGAAACCGTTGGAGACGAAGAAATCCCCGAAGGCCGCGTACTTCTTCGCCAGTTCCATGCGGGCGGTCTCGTCCTTGGACTTCTCCCCTGCTTCGAAACGGACGTTCTCCAGGAGGGCGACCTCACCGTCCCCGAGGGATTCGACGGTGGCCTTCGCAGACGGGCCCACCACGTCGGCGGCGAGCTTCACCCGGGCGCCGAGCAGTTCGCCGAGGCGGGCCGCTACGGGGACGAGGGAGAATTTGGGGTCGGGTTCACCCTTGGGTCGGCCGAGATGAGCCAGGATGACGATGCGTGCACCCGCGTCGCGCAGCTCGTTCAGGGTGGGCAGGGCAGCACGGATCCGGCCGTCGTCGGTGATGTTCTTGGCACCATCCAGGGGAACGTTGAAATCGCATCGGACGACAACGCGCTTGCCGGCGAGGTCTCCGAGTTGGGAGACAGACTTCATTGAAGGTCCTTTCGGGTGGGGACGCGACGGCCCCGCCAGCACGAACGCAGACGGGGCCGAGGCGTCACTTCTTGGGTGAAATCAGAGCTTGCTGCCGACGAGGGCCGTGAGGTCCACGAGACGGTTCGAGTAGCCCCACTCGTTGTCGTACCAGCCGACGACCTTGACCTGGTTGCCGATGACCTTGGTCAGCTGGGAGTCGAAGGTGCAGGAGGCGGAGTCGGTCTCGATGTCCTTGCTGACGAGAGGCTCGTCGGTGTAGACGAGGACCCGGCCGTCAGCGGCCTTCTTGACGATCTCGTTGATCTCCTCGACGCTGGTCTCGCGGGGGGCCTCGAAGGTGAGGTCGGTGGCGGAACCGGTGGGGGTGGGAACGCGCAGCGCGTAACCGTCGAGCTTGCCCTTCAGCTCGGGCAGCACGAGAGCAACCGCCTTCGCGGCGCCCGTGGTGGTGGGCACGATGTTGAGAGCAGCGGCGCGGGCGCGACGCAGGTCCTTGTGCGGGCCGTCCTGCAGGTTCTGGTCCTGGGTGTAGGCGTGGATGGTGGTCATCAGGCCCTTGACGATGCCGAGACCGTCGTTGAGGGCCTTGGCCATGGGAGCCAGACAGTTGGTGGTGCAGGAGGCGTTGGAGATGATGTTGTGAACAGCCGGATCGTACTTGTCGTCATTGACGCCCATGACGATGGTGATGTCTTCGTTCTTGGCGGGAGCCGAGATCAGGACCTTCTTGGCGCCGGCGTCCAGGTGGGCCTTGGCCTTGGTGGCGTCCGTGAAGAAACCGGTGGACTCGATGACGATGTCGACACCCAGCTCACCCCAGGGAAGGTTCGCCGGATCCCGCTCGGCGAAGGCCTTGATCTCCTTGCCACCGACCTTGATGGCGTCATCGTCATAGGAGACTTCTTCGGGGAAGCGTCCGAGGATGGAGTCATACTTCAGGAGATGGGCAAGGGTCTTGTTGTCAGTGAGATCGTTGACGGCAACCACCTCAAGATCGGCGCCGGATGCGACAAGCGCGCGAAAGTAGTTGCGGCCGATGCGGCCGAAGCCGTTGATTCCAACCTTGACGGTCATTTCGAATAGATCCCCTTCGAGAGATACCTGGGAGCCCGCCGCACCTGGGTGGCGCAACCGACGCCCTTCGGACAGCCCCATCCTAGCCATTCAAACCCAATCCCAGAAGGGTTCGGCACATTCAATGGGATTCATTCAGGTCAGCTGGCAGCGAAGCCTCCGTGTTGGGGATACCAGCCACCTCCGCCGCTTTGTCGGCGGTGGCGAGCAGTCGCCTGATGCGCCCCGCCACCGCATCCTTGGTCAGCGGCGGATCGTGTAGTTTGCCGAGCTCCTCCAGGCTCGCCTGACGGTGCTCGATGCGAAGTCGGCCTGCTGCCACCAGATGTGCCGGGGCGTCACCACCCAGGATCTCCAGGGCACGTTCCACCCGAGCGCTGGCGGCCACCGCAGCCCTGGCGGAACGCCGCAGGTTCGCGTCATCGAAATTGGCCAACCGATTCGCCTGGGCCTTGACCTCGCGCCTCATACGGCGTTCCTCCCAGATCAGGCGCGTCTCCTGGGCCCCCATCCGGGTCAGCAGATCAGCAATTGCCTCACCGTCGCGGAGCACCACGCGATCGACACCACGCGACTCGCGCGACTTCACGGTGATTCCGAGCCTCCGGGCGGCGCCGCTGAGCGCCAGCGCCGCCTCCGATCCGGGACAGGTGACTTCGAGGGCCATGGAACGACCCGGTTCCGTCAGGGACCCTCGGGCCAGGAATGCCCCACGCCACACCGCGACGGAGTCGGCGATGGAGCCGCCCACCACCACGGCCGGCAAACCCCGGACGGGACGCCGTCGCTGATCCACCAAGCCGGTCAAGCGGGCCAGGGCCTCACCATCACGGATGACCCGAACCGCGTACCGGGTGGTGCGGCGCAGACCAGTCGCATTGATCACCAAGAGGTCCGAATCCAAGGAATAAAGATCGTGGATGTAGGTGCGTAGCCTCCGGGCCGCGGCAGCAGAATCCAGTTCCGCCTCGATGACGATGCGACCACCCACCAGGTGCAACCCACCACCGAACCGGAGCATCGTGGCCACCTCCGCCCTACGCGCATTCGGATGGGGGGTTGCCACCGCTGCCAACTCCGTTTTCACCTTCTGGGTCAACGCCATGGGAACCATCATCCCACCAAAATCCCAACCATGTCCCCTGGTTGGGTTCCCTAGCTGGCAAGAAGCTCCTGGTAAGCATCGGCGAGTCGTTTTGGATCATGACGTGCGCTGCCGTCGTGGCAACGTATGTCGGCCACCGCCAGTTCAGCCCCGAGCGAGGCGGCGAACTGGCTGAGATGGCGGTCGGACCCAGCAAACCCGATGTCGGCCAGCACGAAGTCGAGACGCAAGGTCGGGGCGTGTTCCGCCAGGAGCTCGATGTGACGCGAGGCCGTGAACCCGTCGGTCTCGTCGGCGGCCGTGATGTTCATGACGAGGATGCGACGGGCAGGGGTGGACAGGATCGCTTCGCGCAGGTCCGGAACCAGCAGGTGAGGGATCACCGAGGTGAACCAGGAACCGGGCCCCAGCACGATCGCGTCGGCCTGCCGGACGGCCGCCACCGCCTCCGGGTGAGCCGGCGGATTCTCGGGCACCAACCTGACCGACTGGACCGTGGCCCGGGTCTTGGCTACGGTGGCTTGCCCCGCCAAGGTGCACAGCTCGTCCGGGGTGAGCGGATCGAACCCCAGTACATCGGCCTCGATCTGCAGGGGAACCGAGCTCATCGGGAGTACCCTGCCCCGGGTCCTGAGTAGCTCCCCCACCATGTCAAGGCCCGCCACGGGGTCGTCCAGTTGCTGCCAGAGGCCCGCTATGAGTAGGTTCCCGATGGCGTGTCCCCCCAGCGGCCCGTCCCCGGAAAACCTCGACTGGAGGACCTTGGCCCAACGCCGCCCCACCTGGTCGTCACCGCACAGCGCCGCCAGGGCCATGCGGAGGTCACCGGGCGGCAGGCAGCCGAACTCGCTTCGCAACCTCCCGGAGGACCCCCCGTCATCGGCCACCGTGACCACGGCCGTGAGCCGGTCCGTGATCCGGCGCAGCGCAGTAAGGGATGTGTGGAGTCCGTGGCCGCCACCGAAGGCGACTATCGCGGATCCTCTCGGCCAGCTCATTCCTTCCCCAGATCCCGGTGCAACACACTGACACCGTATCCCCGGCCGCGTAGCCGGGTGGCCAGTTCCTCGGTCATGGAGGTGGAACGGTGCTTCCCTCCCGTGCACCCAATCGCGACGGTGACTTGGCGTTTGCCCTCGGTCAGGTACCCGGGGGCCGCCACCTCGATGATTCCCAGCATGCATCCCTGGAACTCCTGGGCGGCGTCCTGGGAGAGCACGTAGGAGGCCACGTCCGGAGACAACCCGGTCTTGGGACGCAGCTCCGGGACCCAGTAGGGGTTCGGCAGGAAACGCACGTCGAAGACGATGTCGGCGTCGACCGGCAGCCCGTTCTTGAATCCGAACGACATCAGCGCGACGCTCAGATTGTCGGTGGCGTCGGTCCCGAAGTGGTTGGAGACACGCTGGGCGAGCTGCCGGGCGCTGAGCCGGGAGGTGTCGACGACGATGTCGGCGGAGGCCCGCAGATCCGCCAGGAGACGTCGTTCACGCACGATGCCGTCGAGCAGCCTGCCGTCGTACTGCAACGGCAGCGGCCGGCGATTGGACTCCTGGCGTTGCACGATCACGTCGTCGCTGGCCTCCAGGAACAGCACCGTGACGCGATAGCCCCGCGCCTTGACCTCCGCGAAGGCGGTGGGGAGCTGCTCGAACTCCTCCCTGGAGCGCACGTCGACCACCACCGCCAGCCGCTCCGCCGTCCCCATCCGATCCACGAGAATGGGCAGCATCGCGGGGGGCAGGTTGTCCACCACGTACCAGCCCAGGTCCTCCATGGTGTGGGCGGCCGTGCGCCGCCCCGCCCCGGACATTCCCGTCACGATCACGATCTCCGCAGGCCCCTGCACTTCCACCATGGGGGAGACACTAGTCGCTCACCTGAATGGCATCACGATTTGACCCCCGCCACCGGAAGCGTTGTGTCGCCCAGAATCCCGTACGGCTGCCGGTGTTCGCCCCGATGAGGTCCGTCACCGTTCGCGTTCCCCGAGTCCCCGGGCGGCCAGGGCCTCGCCCGTGCGTTCCGCATGAGCGACGGAACCGAGCACCATGGGCATGAGAAGCGCCACCACATTGCGTTCCGCCCCGCGGGCCCGGGCGGCATCCCTCGCGTCATCGAACAGGCCGAGCAGGTAGGGGATGGAACGGATCATCAGGGCCACCGCCAAGGCCACCCGCTCGGGGTTGAGCCCGACGAACCGGATCGGCCGCAGGGCCACGATCAGGGCGTTCAGCAGCTCCGGGGTCGGGGTGGTGAGGGTCAGCAGACGCGCGGCGAGGACGGCCAGCAGCAGGTTCCCGGGCACGACCACCGCGGCCCGCGGATTCAGGACCACCAGCTGGTAGGCGGCCAGCAACCCGAGGATCAGCCACATCGCCCATCCGATCCGCAGCATCCGGGCCGGACCGATCCCGGAGCTGGCCAGCAGCGCGATCGTCAGAGCCAGCGCCGCGAGGGTGACCGGCCAGGCCTGGATGATCAGGGCTGGGATGCTCAGGGTGAGCATGAGGAGGTATTTCCATCCCACCCCGAGCCGGAACAGCCACCCCTCCCCCGGCTGGTGGAGACCGAGCAGACTCGCGTGAACGTTCACCCGGTCACCCCCATGGCTCTCTCATACCAGGCGATGACCTCACCGGGTTCACCATCGGCGGTCACCCGTCCCCCCTCGATGACGATCACCCGGTCGGCGTCGGCCGCCACGTCCATGTCGTGGGTGGAGTAGATGACCTGTTGCTCCAGTTCCGCAAAGGCGCGACGCAGGGCCAGTTTGTTGCGCAGGTCGAGCAGGGTGGTGGGTTCGTCGGCCACTATCACCTCCGGTCGCACGGCCAGCACGCTGGCCAGCGCCACCATCTGGCGTTCCCCACCGGAGAGGTCGTAGATGCTCTGGTGGGCCAGATGCCCCAGGCCTCGCTCGTCGAGGATCTGCTGGGCGCGGCCCGTTCGTTCTTTCCTGGGCAGGTGCCCGAGGCTGAGGGTCAGGTCCTCGATCGGGGTGGACATCAGCAGCTGGGCCAAGGGGTCGGTGAAGATGAACCCAACGAGTTGACGAACCTTCCGGCAATCCTTGGCGGTGTCATGTCCCTTGACAGTGACGGTCCCGGAGGTCGGTTGACGCATGCCGTTGAGGAGCCTCAGCAGGCTCGACTTGCCCGACCCGTTGGCGCCGATCACCGCTATACGCCGCTCCGCAAGAGTTAAGTTGATCTCACTGAGCAGTGTCCTGGCCTCGTCGCCCTTGCGAATCGGCGGGATGACGACGCTGACATCGGCGAGTTCGATCACCGCTGGGCCAGCAGGCGCGGAAAGGCTCGGTGAACCGCGTAGGCCAGGATCACGACGACCACGCTCTTGATGGCGTCACTCACCCAGAACGCCATGTCGGTCCCGAGCGCCTTGCCGAAGTCCATTCCGCCGGCCCGCATCAACCCGAACACGCCCAGGGGGAGGATGATGAGGTAGCGACCCAGGAGCAGGCCCAGGAAGAAGATCACCGGGGTGCTGGCGCTCAGTCCTCGTTTCAACGCCAATATGGCGACGAATCCAGCCAGCAGCGCGGCTAGCGGGAAAGCGAGCAAGTAGCCACCGGTTGGACCCGCGAAGGATGCGAGCCCGGCCCCTCCCCTGGCGAAGATGGGAAGCCCGGCCGCTCCGACCAGGAGGTACAGGAGGACCGAGGCGAATCCGCGCCAAGGTCCCAGGCACAGGCCCGCCAGGCCGACGCCGACGGTCTGCAGGGTGAATGGGACGGGGCCGATGTTGAAACCGGGAACGATTGAGAGCGCGGCGATGAGGGCCGCGAACACGGCCACGTAGGCGAGATCGCCGCCCCGGAAGAAACGAGCCGATGCGGGCACTGTTGCCTCCTGCTTGGTTGATGACGGTTGGGGACGGGGACATTCAACACCCCGCATTGAACAGTGTTCAAGTCATGGCCCGACCAGCTGCGCAACGCACCCCGGCGCTTCCCCGTACACTTCGCCCGTGCGTGACTTTGCCGAACTGTTGAGAACCCCGGGGCTGGCGAGAGTCATGGCCAGTCAGCTCGCCGCCAGGCTGCCCGCCGGGATGTTCTCCCTCGGCATGCTGATGCACGTCGAACACGTGCAGGGCAACTACACCTCCGCGGGCACGGTGCTGGCGGCGTTCTCGATCGGCATGGCGGCGGCGGGACCTGTCATCACCCGGCAGCTCAACCGGTTCGGCACCCTGCCGGTGCTGCTGACCTGCCTGCTGGTGACCACGGCCTCCCTGACCCCGCTGGTGATCTTCCAGCTCCCGCTGTGGGCGATGATGCTGCTGGCCGCGGCGGCCGGGGCAACCATCCCGCCCGTCCTGCCCACCGTCCGTACCCTCTACCCGAAGCTGGTGCCGCAGCACCTCGTCACTCCCCTGTTCAGTCTCGACGCCGCCCTGCAGGAGATCATCTGGGTTTTCGGTCCCGTGGTGATCACCTCGCTGGTGGCGTACCTGGGAACCGTGACCGCCCTCCTGATCGTCATCGGAATCCAGCTGGCCGGGGGAATGCTGTTCATACTCGAACCAGCGGTCCGGGGCCTGCGGATCCCACGGACGACGGGGCGTTTCGGGAAGGTGCTGGCGAACCCCTCGGTGCTGCTCATGGTCCTGGTCTCCCTGCTGCTGATCGGTTCCCTGGCGGCCATGGAGGCAGCGGTGGTGGCCTGGTTCGGGGAGGGTTCGCTGCTCGGCGGGATCATCCTGGCCATCTCGGCCCTCGGCTCCATGATCGGTGGGCTCGCGATCGGGCAGCGGCCCATCAGACCCTGGTCCCTCCCCACCCGGTTTCTGGTCATGACCCTCGGGCTGCTCGCCGCCGTGCTGGTGTCGGGATTCTGGGGGCTGGCGCTGGCCCTGTTCGTCGCGGGACTGGGCACCGCCCCCTCATTGGCGGCGATCTCGTCGGTGATAGCCAGCAGCGTGCCCTTCGCGGACACCGCCGAGGCCTACGGCTGGATCACCACGGGCCAGCTGATCGGCGCCGCGGTGGGCTCCGCCCTGGCGGGCATCGCCATCGACTCCCTCGGCGGGGGCAGGGGCGGGATGCTCACCAGTCTCACCATCGGCGCCCTGGCGGTGCTGGCGACTGCCGCTTTCCGGAACACCCAGCCGGATTTGAGAAATACACATTCTTGATCCATTCGGAGGATGTGAGGCGTAGGCTGGCCCCAAGCCTGTGCCTCAGCTTCGAGGCATCCATCGTGGGAGCGGCACAATGGGTACTTTCCTGATCATTCTCCAAGTCGTCATAGTTCTTGGGTGTCTCCTGTTGGGAACCCACTACGGGGGTGTCGGGCTCGGCCTGATCAGCGGCATCGGCCTGGCCCTTCTCGTGTTCTTCTTCCAGCTGTCTCCGGGCGAACCGCCGATCGACGTCATGCTGACGATCCTCGCCGTCATCGGTTGTGCCTCAGTTCTCCAGACCATCGGTGGCCTCGACGTGATGATGAAGTACGCCGAGAAACTATTGCGCAAACACCCCACCCGGGTCACCATCCTCGCACCCTTGACCACATGGTTCCTGACCGTTCTGTGCGGCACGGGCCATGTCGTGTACACGATGTTCCCCATCATTGAGGACATCTCGCTCAGCAAGAACATCCGGCCCGAACGCCCGATGGCAGTCTCGTCCGTGGCGGCGCAGATGGGCATCACAGCGTCACCGGTTTCCGTGGCCGTGGTGTCGATGGCCACGATCCTGGCCAAGGAGGCCGGGATCACCGGGGTGGCGTTCTCCATCCCGCAGATCCTCATGGTCTCGATCCCCAGCAGCTTCCTCGGCGTGCTGCTCGCCGCTTTCTGGAGCCTTCGCCGGGGCAAGGACCTGGACGAGGATCCCGAGTTCCAGAAGCTCATATCCGATCCCGTAAAACGCGCCTACGTGTACGGCGGTGACGAGGGGGCAACGCTCCAGGACAAGGTGTTTCCCAAACAGGCGTACTGGGCCGTCGGCATTTTCTTCACCGCCATCGCGCTGGTGGTGGTTCTGGGGGCTTTCGACGGGCTCCGCCCGCATTTCCCGAACGCGAGCGGGCAGCCGAGCGTTTTGTCGATGACGCTGGTGATTCAGATGATGATGCTCGTTTCCGGGGCCGTGATCATGGTGGCCTGCAAGGTGAAGATGAGCGAGGTGCCGAACAGCGCGGTGTTCAAGGCCGGAATGTCGGCGATCTTCTCCGTGTTCGGGGTGGCGTGGATGGCGGAGACCTTCTTCCACGCCCACCTGGATTCGTTGATGGCCTCCTTGGCCGGAATCGTGCAGGCCTATCCCGTGTTCTACGCGGTCACCCTGTTCCTGGTGTCCAAACTGGTCAACAGCCAGGCAGCCGCCGTCACGGCTTTCGTGCCGGTCGGCCTGCGGCTCGGGGTCGATCCGGTGACGATCGTGGGGTTCTTCGGGGCGGCCTACGGTTACTTCGTGTTGCCGACCTACCCGTCGGATCTGGCGGCGATCGGTTTTGACCGGTCCGGGACGACGCGCATCGGCAAGTTCATCATCAACCACTCGTTCCTGATTCCCGGCTTCATCTGTGTCATCACGTCCTGTCTGGTCGGGACCGGGTTGGCGCACCTGCTGCTGCGATGACCCACGCACGGGCCGTCTCAGGTGGGAGTGACCTCCCCGGTGGCCAGGTTGATCGCCTCACCGCCGGTGCCGGAGACGGCCTCGTGGACGGCCACGGCCAATTTGGGGCCGATCCCCGGGACGGCGGCGATCTCCTCCGGGGTGGCTCCGCGCAGCTTCTTCAGCGACCCGAAATGGGAGATCAGCGCCTTTCGGCGCATCTCCCCCAGACCGGGCACCGCGTCCAGGGCCGAGGACAGCATCGACTTGCTGCGCCTGCCCCGGTGGTGGGTGATGGCGAACCGGTGGGCCTCGTCACGGACCCGCTGCAGCAGGTACAGCCCCTCGGACGCGCGGGGCAGGATCACGGGGTATTCCTCGCCGGGCAGCCACACCTCCTCCAGGCGTTTGGCCAGCCCGCACAAGGCGATCTCCCCGGCCAGGCCGAGTTCCTCCAGCACCCGCGCGGCCGCGGCCACCTGCGGGGCGCCACCGTCGACGACGATCAGCGCGGGTGCGTAGGAGAACTTGCGGGGGGCGCCTGTCGTGGGGTCCACCAGCAGCGGCCCGGACTCGTCCTCGTCGCGGCCGCGTTCGTCCAGCAGTCTGCCGAGGCGCCGGCTCAGCACCTCGTCCATGGCCGCGACATCGTTGGATCCCTCGAAGCTCTTGATGACGAACCGTCGGTAGTCGGATTTGCGGGCCAGGCCGTCCTCGAAGACCACCATGGAGCCGACGACCTCGGTGCCCTGGGTGTGTGAGATGTCGAAGCACTCGATGCGCAGGGGCGGTTCCGCCAGACCCAGGGCATCGGCGATCTCCTCCAGCGCCCGATTCCGGGTGGTCAGGTCCGAGGCCCGCCTGGCGGCCTGCTGCTGTAGGGACAGTTCGGCGTTGCGCAGCACGGTCTCCAGGAGGGTGCGTTTGTCGCCTCGGACCGGGACCCGCACCTCCACCCGCGCGCCACGCATCCCTTCCAGCAGGGCGACCAGCTCCGGTTCGGCGGGCACGGAGCTGAGGATCAGCGGGGGCGGCGGGTTCTCGCCGGTGTAGAGCTGGAGCAGGAAGGGTTCCAACAGCTCGGCCAGGTCGCGGTCGTCGGAGCGGTCAGCGATCCAGCCCCGCTCCCCCGTGATCCGGCCGCCGCGGATGTGAAAGATCTGCACCGCCACCTGCTGGCCGTTGTCGGCGAAGCCCACCACGTCGGCCCTGGTGGTCTCCGGCAGCACCACCGTGTTGCGTTCCCGGGCCTTCGCCAGTCCTGCCAGCTGGTCGCGCAACACCGCGGCCCGTTCGAAGTTCATGTCGGCAGAGGCCTCGAACATCTCGCGTTCCAATTCCTGGACGATGCTGTCCGACTCGCCCGCCATGAAACGGCAGAAACCATCCGCGATCTTCCGGTGCTCCTCCGAGCCCACCCTTCCCACGCACGGGGCCGAGCATTTCCCGATGTCACCCAGCAGGCAGGGGCGCCCCGACGCCTTGGCGCGTTTGAACACCCCGTCTGTGCAGGACCGCATGGGAAACACCCGCAGCAGCGCGTCCACTGTTTCCCGGATGGCCCAGGCCTGCCCGAAGGGGCCGAAGTAGCGGGTGCCGCGCCGTTTCGCGCCGCGTCCGACGAAAACCCGGGGGTAGGTCTCTTCCCATGTGACGGCCAGCCACGGGTAGGACTTGTCGTCGCGGTATTTGACGTTGAACCGCGGGTCGAACTGCTGGATCCAGGTGTACTCGAGCTGGAGCGCCTCCAGCTCGTTCGCCACCACGGTCCACTCCACCCTGGCGGCGGTCCTGACCATCGTCTGGGTGCGGAAGTGCAGCGACGAGGGGTCGGCGAAGTAGGAGTTCAGACGGGAACGCAGGTTCTTCGCCTTGCCGACGTAGATGACGTTCCCGAAGGCGTCGAAGAATCGGTAGACGCCGGGATCCGTGGGGATGCTGCCCGGCCTGGGCCGGTAGCTGGCCGGGTCAGCCATCGCCTCAGCGGGTCAGTCGGCGGTGCTTGGAGGCGTGCGGCCGGGCCGCCTCGGCGCCGAGCCGTTCGATCTTGTTGGCCTCGTAGTCCGCGAAGTTGCCCTCGAACCAGAACCAGCGCGGCGTGCCGTCCTCGTCCTCACCCTCCCAGGCGAGCATGTGGGTGGCCACCCGGTCCAGGAACCACCGGTCGTGGGAGATCACGACGGCGCAGCCCGGGAACTCCAGCAGCGCGTCCTCGAGGCTGGAGAGGGTCTCCACGTCGAGGTCGTTGGTGGGTTCGTCGAGCAGCAGCACGTTGCCTCCCTGTTTGAGGGTCAGCGCCAGGTTGAGGCGGTTGCGCTCACCGCCGGAGAGCACCCCGGCCTTCTTCTGCTGGTCAGGGCCCTTGAACCCGAAGGAGGCCACATAGGCCCGCGACGGCATCTCGAAGTTCGCCACCTTGATGTGGTCGAGACCGTCGGAGACCACCTGCCACACGTTCTCCTCCGCGTTGATCCCGGCGCGGTTCTGGTCCACGTAGCTGAACGAAACCGTCTCGCCGACCTTCACGGTTCCGGCATCCGCCTCCTCCTGGCCGGTGATGGTCTTGAACAGAGTGGTCTTGCCGACGCCGTTGGGACCGATGATCCCGACGATCCCGGCGCGCGGAAGCGAGAACGACAGGTCCTTGATCAGCACGCGGTCCCCGAACCCCTTGGAGAGACCGTCGATCTCCAGCACGACCGATCCCAGCCGCGGACCGGGCGGAATGTTGATCTCGGCGGTGTCGATCTTGCGGAACCGCTCGGCCTCGGCCGCGAGCTCCTCGTAACGCTGCAGACGGGCCTTGTTCTTGGCCTGCCGGGCCTTCGGGGAGGAGCGGACCCATTCGAGTTCCTTCTCCAGGATCCTGGCACGCTTGGCGTCCTTCTTGCCCTCGATCTGGAGGCGTTGCCGTTTGGTCTCCAGGTAAGTGGAGTAGTTGCCCTCGTAGGGGTGCAGCTTCCCACGGTCGACCTCACAGATCCACTCGGCAACGTTGTCCAGAAAGTAGCGGTCGTGGGTGACGGCCAGCACCGCCCCGGGGTAGGCCTTGAGGTGGCCCTCGAGCCAGTTCACGGATTCGGCGTCGAGATGGTTGGTCGGCTCGTCGAGGAGCAGCAGGTCGGGTTGCTGGAGCAGCAGCTTGCACAGGGCGACGCGACGCCGCTCTCCCCCGGACAGGATGTCGACGACGGTGTCCGGCGGGGGGCACTGGAGAGCATCCATGGCCTGCTCCAGGCGAGCGTCGATGTCCCAGGCGTTGTGGGCGTCAAGTTCGGTCTGGAGGTTGCCCATCTCGGCCATCAGGGAGTCGAAGTCCGCATCGGGCTCGGCCATCTCCATGCCGATCTCGTCGAAGCGTTTCATCTTCACCTTGATGTCGGCGACGGCCTCCTCGACGTTCTCCTGGACCGTTTTGCCCTCCGTCAGCGGCGGTTCCTGCAGAAGAATGCCGACGGTGGCGCCCTTGGCAAGGTTCGCCTCCCCGTTGTTCGGCTGCTCCAGCCCCGCCATCACCTTCAACAGCGTCGACTTGCCCGCACCGTTGGGCCCCACGACGCCGATCTTCGCGCCGGGGAAGAACGCCAGCGTGACGTCGTCGAGGATCAGCTTGTCGCCCGCCGTTTTGCGGACCTTCTGCATCGTGTAGATGAACTCCGCCATCAACATCCCTTCAATCGTGACCGCTGGCCAGTATGCCAGCTACGTCTGAAGACCCCGTATCAGCCGGCGGGCCTCGGCCAAGTATCCCAGTTCGGCCGTCAGCGGTGCCACGACGTGTTCCCGCGCCACCTTCCCGACCGCGCCATGCAGCCTCCGTGCGGCCCGCCGTATCCCGGAGCGTTCCCCGGCCGCCACGAGCCCCCTCGACAGGAACGAGAACGAAAGCCCACCCCCGGCCCCTCCGATGATGAGCAGCGTCGGAACGTTCATCCCTCCCTCGTCACCGGGAGCCGTCGGGGTCGGAAGACCGACCCAGGTGAGCAGCAGGTTCACCAGCAACCAGCCGAGGCCCAGCATCACGGCGGCCAGCAGGAACCACTGGATCGCCCGGACTGCGCGCCACCAGACCGGGAACCTGGAAAGCCCCAGATCCGTCGTCATGACGGCATCGGTGAGCAGATCCGGCAGGAGATCGCGATCACGTTGGCACGCCACGCCCAGGACCCGCTGCCAGTCCTCCCCCAGACCGTTGCCGACCGCGTCGGAGAACTGGCGCAATGTGATCCTGAGCCGGGCCATGGCCACCGGTCCGCGGTCGGGAACGAAACCGTCTCCCGCCGTCCCCGGTCCCGGGAGCCCGGTACGGAGCCGTTTCAGCGGGTCGGGACGCAGCCGGTGCACCCACCGGGTCATCGGCCAGCCCGTCGCCAGCACGCCACGGTACCGGATGGTTTCCGCCGCCACCTCGATCATCCGGGGAACTCCCGCAACCTCGGCCAGCCCGGCCTCCAGTACCTCGATGTCTTCCTCGCCGGGTTTCTCCGGCCCCACCCGGCAGACCTTCTCGAACTGCTCGGCCAGCTGGTCCAGATCTACGGACAGCCTGGTCCTGGCGGCACGTTTCCCAGCGACGACATCGGCCAGGTGTTCCCGCAGCGCATCGAGTCCTGCCCCGGTTGCGGTGCTGGTGGCGAACAGCGGCACACCCGCCAGGCCGTCGGAGTCGAGCAGCTGATCGAGGTGCGCCAGGCAGTCGTCCAGGTCTGCGGAACGGATCCGGTCCACCTGGTTCAGGACCACCGCCATCACCTCGCCGTGCCGGGCAAGCGGCCTCAGGTAGCCGTGGTGCACCGCCGCGTCAGCATACTTCTGGGGATCCAGCACCCAGATGAACTGGTCGACCACGGGAACTATCCGATCCACCTCGGCGCGGTGGGAAGCCACCATGGAGTCGTGATCGGGCAGGTCCAGCAGCACCAGCCCCCCGAAGCCGTTCTGTCCACCCGGGACCTCCTGGCGGTGCTCGACCCGGAGCCAGTCCAGGAGCTCGGCATTGGTGTGCCCGAAGCTCACGGCGAGGGTTTCGGCCGTGGTGGGGCGGAGCACCCCCGCCTCCGAAACGTCGGATCCCACCAGCGCGTTCGTCAGTGACGACTTGCCGGAACCGGTCGACCCGGCGAGTGCCACGACGGTCTGCTCCCCCCAGCGGAGACGCTGGCCGGCTCGTTCCAAGGTTGTGACGGCACGTCCCGTCAGCTCATCCGGCACGCGCCCTCGCGTAACATCGATCAGCTCGGTCAGGCAGTTCAGCCTGGAGCGCATCAGTAACCCTCCGGTCTGGTCAGCGCCTCGAACGCCTCGGCGCTGGCCAGTTTCAATTCGTCGGCGGCGCGAATCAGGCGATCGGGAAGGCTGGCCTCCACGCCCAGCTGATCCAGCCTGGCGTCGAACCGGGCGAACTGGGACCCGAGCAGCGCCGAGATCCGTTTGTCCAGTTCCGCCCGGGCGCGCGCGGCGAGTCGCCTGACGGCGTCATCCCCGAAGATTCCCTCCAGGAATCGCTGGGCGAGCACGGAGGAACCTCCCGCGATCCCCACCTCCGCGGTGGTCAACCCACCAGTGGCGGCGAACACCGTGATCACCAAAGAAACCCCGATGGCATTGGTGCCGAGCGCCAAGAACCGGGCGGCACGCCGCCTGGAGCGTCCCTCCCGCTCGACGATGGCGAGGATGTCCCCCTGCCAGGCCTTGACGAGCCGCTCCGCCTCGGCCGTGAAAGAGGGATCCGGCCTGCTCAGCGGATCCCGGTCCCCGGCGACCAGCGCCTGCCCCCACGGGGTCAGCGACCAATGGCCCGCTGCGCGCTGGCAGGCAGCGGTTCCGTGTTCGACGATCAACGCGACGAGCCCCTCCGAGATGGCGGCCTCGACCGGTTCGATCCGTTTCCGCCCGGTGAACCACTCGGCGAGACGGTCGCGGGCGGCGGCGATCCGTTCCTCGATGCCGCGCATCAGGTCCCCCGTGCCGACCATGTCCTGCCACCGGCTCAGGACCTCCCCGCGGAGCATGGAACCATCCGCGGTGGCGCGATTGATCTCCTCCATCGCCAACTTGAACTCCACCTCAGCGGAATCCCGCAGCTGGGCGACGGCGGCAAGCTGGCTGCGGCTCCCATCGGCCAGGTAACGCAGCTCCGCGTCCAGCCCCCGGACCGTCCCGGCCAGGGTCTGGACGGCGACGGCATGGCGTTCCTTGCGGCTTTTGGCGATCCTGCCGAGCCACTGGTCCAGTTCCGCGACCAGCCCCGACGGCAGGATTCCCTTGTCCTTCTCCTCCTGCTCGGGGACGCTGAACAATCCCTGGATCCGGATTCCGCGCGCCGCGAGGAGCTGTCCCAGATGGGAGCGCAGATCCGGGACGGAAACCTGCGGGCAGCGGTTGAGGACCAGTGCGACGACCGCGTCGCGGGCCGCCGCGGCTCCCAGGAGCTCCCAGGCGACGGCGTCCGCGTACCGGGTGGCGGTCGTCACGAACAGCCACAGGTCGGCTGCCGCCAGCAGCTGCCGGGAGAGCAGCCGGTTGTCATCGTCGATCGAGTCGATGTCGGGGGCGTCCAGCAACGCCATACCCGCGTGCAGCGAATCGGCGGTGACTATGCGCAGGGCCCGAGATCCCTCGGTTTCGTGATCGGTCCGGACGAGTTCGGGCAGCACGGCCCCCGAACGGAACCAGTCCCGGTCCTCCCCGTTGCAGATCAGCGTGGGGGCGGTCGTCGTGGGGCGCCGTACCCCGGTCCGGGTCACGACCTCCCCCAGCAGGGAGTTCACGATCGTGGATTTTCCCGCCCCTGTAGATCCTCCGACCACGGCCAGCAACGGGGCATCCAGGCGGCGCGCCCGGGGCAGGAGATAGTCCTCCACCTGCCGGTTCACGGCCCGGGCCCTCGCCGCAAGGGCCTCGGCGCCGTCCAGGGGAACAGGAAAACGAACGTTGGGCAGGACCAGGAACAGCCCTGTCAGGGCGTCGGCCAAGGGATTCTTCATGAACTGGGCGGATAGGGCAAGGGCGGGTAGGGGGTGACGCCGTTTCTGGGACGACGCCTGGGAATGATGGTAAGCCCCTGGGTGTCGGTGAGCGCATCAGGGCGGAGTTTCTCGATCTGATGCACCAGCTCGTGGGTGCGGTGATCGGAGCCGGGGCCGACGGTGCCGCGGATGGTTTGTTCCCGGGTGTGGGCCAGTTCGGTGATCAGACGCATAAACTTCGCGGTCCGCCACCACATCTTCGGGCCGCGGCAGATCCCGGCCAGGTGCAGTTTGATGCGTCGGAACGGGCTGGAGTAGACGATCACGTCCTGGTCGTTGAGCCAGCCGCCCTGCCTGAGGTCGATGAAGCGGTGCCGCAGCACACGGGTTTCCCCCACCACGCTCGCTACCAGGAAGAGAACCATCACGACCACGAACCCGAGGGCCATGTACCACTGGTTCTTGAGGTTGTCCACCGGGTTGAGGCTGGAGACGCCGTTGAAGAGCATGTGTCCCCCGGCCGCGACCAGGAAACCTGCGAGCGGGGCCGTCACCCGCACCCACTTGCTGCGGGCGCCGAGGGCAACGGCGATCCCGAAGGCCGTCATCATGGTGAAGATCGGGTGTCCGAAGGAGGTGTAGACGCCTCGGAGCATGACGAGGCTGAGCACCGCCTGCTCCGGGTCCCCGACCTCGATGTGGTTGTTCGCGTAAACGATGACGCGGGCGTAGTAGATGATGTTCTCCACGAAGGCGAACCCGATCGCGGACAGCCCGGCCAGGGAGACGACGTTGATCCGGGAGATGAAACGGTTCCGGTAGAAGACGACCAGCAGGAACAGGACGGTGGCCTTGGTGGCCTCCTCGACGAACGGGGCGATGAAGATCGCGGGCCGCGTGCCCGAGTCGGCATCCGCACTGGTGGTCTGCATCATCTGCCCCGCCCACGAGTTGATGTAGATGCTCGCCCACGTCGCGGTGCAGGCTCCCCACCCGAATGACAGGAACCAGATGAGCGGTTTCTGGGGGCGGAACCTGTCCAGCCAGATGAACAGGATCGTGTACACCAGGGCCGTCCACATGGCCCAGTAGGCCGCCATCCGCAGGGATTCGTTGTTCAACCCGAGGGCCACGGTCCCGTCAGGATAGGTGCGGTCGGGGCTCAACATCTGGTACTGGTCGACCAGGTTGTAGACGAAGAAGGGAACCAGCACGAGGGTGATCCAGAACAGTGGGCTGCGCAACATGCGCTGCCACCACGGGCGATGGGAGGAGGTGGGCAGGCCCGAGAGCCAGCGTTGCCGATCTACAACCTGAGTCATGATGCTCTACAGGGTACTTGGCGCCCCAGGCAGGACTCGAACCTGCGCACTACAGATTAGAAGGCTGTTGCTCTATCCACTGAGCTACTGGGGCCTGAAAACCCTTTCTGCGAGGTACCGCGACCCTGGCATTCCGCGCGTTCGGGATCTTCTGAGTGCAGATTCTACGCATCTCAACCGGATTTTGCTGTGCATGGTGCGAGGGTCGGGCAATACGCTGGGGCGGTGAGCGATGAACTGGTGTGGATTGACTGCGAGATGACCGGGCTGGATCTGGAGAGCGACGCGCTGATAGAGGTGGCGGCGCTCGTCACGGACAAGGACCTGAACGTGCTGGGCGAGGGCGTCGACGTGTTGATCAAACCCACCGACGATCAGCTGGCCGGAATGAGCGACTTCGTTCGCGAGATGCACACCAAATCGGGACTGCTGGACGCCCTGGCCGGTGGGACCACGATGGAGGAGGCCGCCCGGACGGTCCTCGACTACGTCCGGGAGTTCGTGCCCACCGCCCGCAAGGCACCCCTGGCGGGCAACACCATCGGGACAGATCGTGCGTTCCTGGCCCGGAACATGCCCGAGCTGGAGGCCCACGTCCACTACCGCAATGTTGATGTCTCCTCCCTGAAGGAGCTGGCGCGACGCTGGTTCCCGCGAGTTCTGTACCAGGCCCCCGCCAAGCAGGGAAACCACCGGGCACTGGCCGACATCCAGGAATCCATCGAGGAGCTGCGCTATTACCGCGAGGCGATGTTCGTCGCTGCCCCCGGCCCCACCACGAACCGGGCCAAGCAGATCGCGGCCCGCCACCGCGGCAGCCTGACGGGGCTGGCCGCCCCGGAGGTCGAGTCCGTTCAGTAGCGTGTCAGCCGCTCCCCGACCTCCAGGACCAGGTCGTCCTCGCCCCGCCGGCCGATCACCTGAACCGCCAGGGGAAGCCCCTCCGAGCTGATGCCGACGGGCACGCTGAGGGCCGGGTGGCCGGCGAGGTTCCAGTACGAGGTGTAGGCGACGACCTCCGCCGAAACCCGCTGCACCGCGAGGTATCCCATCCGGTGCACGGGCTGGATCAGCGGCGGCAGCATGGGGGTCACGGGGGTGAGCAGCACGTCGATCCGGCGGAAGATCCGCTCCATGGCCCGTTCCACCCGGGTCGTGCTGCGTTCCGCCCACCGCAGCGCCCCCGGCGGCAGCATGCGGGCGATCGTCGCTATCCGCTTCGAGCGTTTCTCGATGCGTTCGGGACGTTCCAGCCTACGCACCTCGTCGAGCACCCCGAGGTGGAACTGCACCATGAACGTGAGCGGGGTCTCCGCCCAGCGGATCGATCCCCGGGTGACCTCGTGGCCTTCCTCCGCCAGCCTGTCGGCCGCCCGCGCGACGGCCCGGGCCAGCTGGGGATCGGGTTTGACGCCCGGCAGGCAGGAGTCGAGGCTCCATCCCACCCGGAGCGCCCCGCCCAGTCCCGGGCCGGGGGTCTCGGGTGCCGTGACGGCCATCGCCAGCCGGAGATCCTCGACGCTGCGGGCCAGGGGACCGTAGGTGCCCAGTTTGTGCCACAGGTTCGGGTGAGGGGCCGTGCTGACCCGTCCCCGGCTGGGTTTGATGCCGAACACACCGTTCCAGGCGGCGGGGATGCGGATGGAACCGCCGGCGTCGCCGCCGAGGGCCAGCGGAACCATGCCGGAGGCCACCGCCACGGCGGATCCTCCGGACGAACCACCGGGGCTGCGGGCCGGGTCGCAGGGGTTGTGGGTGGCGCCCCACTCCCCCTCCGTGAAGGGCACCTGCCCGAACTCGGGCATGTTGGTCTTGCCGATGATGATCGCCCCCGCGGCCCGCAGCCGGGCCACCACCTCCGAGTCGATGGCCGCGGGAATCATGTTTCCGCGACCCCCGAGGGTGGTGACGAACCCCGCCACCTCGATTTCCTCCTTCACAGCAACCGGCACCCCGAACAGCGGCAGCGCTTCCCGTTCCCGCGCCGGCGTTGCGTCGAGCTCTCTGGCGCGTGACAGCGCCCCGGGGTTCAGCTGGGAGAACGCGTTCAGTCCCGGATCGCGTTTCCCGATGCGTTCCAGTACGCGCTCGATGTGGTCCACGGCCGTTGACTCCCCACCACCGAGTCGACGGCCCAGATCAGCGGCTCCGACATCGAGAAGATCCATGCCGTTCATCCTTGCACGCCCAGAAAACAAGCATCAAAGGAACGGGAGCCGTCCCTGGAACAACAACGGTGACCGGTGTGTTGTTGGGAGCGAGACCCGACGAAGGAGGCACGCCATGAGCTACGAGAGCCTGCTCACCGCACGACGCCACATCAACGAACGCAGGTTCCGCGAGGCCATCGTCGAACTGCACGTCGTGCTGGAGAACGAGACGAAACCCAGCCAGACCGAGGAAACCCTCGAACTGCTGGCCCTGGCCAATTTCAAGGCCGCCTACCTGACCGAGGCGGAACGCCTGGCCCGGCAGCTGATCTCCTCGCGACCCACCAACGCCTATGCGCACACGATCCTGGTCCGTTCGCTGGAGCGCCAGTCCAGGCACGAGGAGGCCGCCAGGGCGAGGACCCTGGCGGTTGCCCTCGGAGCCGATCTCTGATCCACGGGCGTTGGCGGGAGCCACCGGGGCCCGCCAACGCTCCCCGCTCACCCACTCCACCCGGGGAACCCGCCGATTTCTCCCGAACCCTACGGGTACGCTATTGTTCATCAGTCGCCCTCGGAGGGCGCATGGTGGGTATAGCTCAGTTGGTAGAGCACCTGGTTGTGGTCCAGGATGTCGCGGGTTCGAATCCCGTTACTCACCCCAACGAGGCCCTGTTGATATACGGGGCACCCACGCGGGACCGATGTTTCCTGATCGCTTGGCAACTACCTGGTGGCAAGCCATAAGCCGACCTCGTCGCGTTCGATGACACCTCAATCGAACAGATCGATGCCTTGGGTCACGCTTCGACCGCCGACCGCGCCGACGTGCTCTGGGAACCGCGGAAGCGGTCATGGCAGACACATCTGCCCGACATCGTGTTGCCGTCACCAGTCCGCCACTGGCTCTCGGCACCGAGCCGAACGCAATCGCCGTGCTGTTCCCTCCGGTCCTGGCCCATCTTCCGATCGAGGCGCTGCTCGTGGACGGCGAGCCTGTTGGTATCCGGGCCGCAGTCGCCCGGTTGACCGCCCCAACAACGGACGGAAGAGCAACTCAATCTCGCCGCGGTGTGTCTGGTCGCTGGCGCGAGGGAGAGTCCCATAGCGTGGTGGCAATTCCCGCGGTGATGCGGCCGGGCTGGTCAGCCAGGCCAGAGCATCTGCGTGTCCCGGGACGGCCCAAGCGGTCGATGCCAAGGTTGGCCCGCGACCGATCACTCCAAGCTCGGAAGTCCGCCCCGTCATAGATAGGTCTCGGCGACGTGCGGGGCGGCTCGTCTTCCCATCTTCGTGACGACCGTGACCCGCCGGCATCGCGCTCACACAACACGTCATACAGTACAGCGTGCAATACTAAATGCATGACGCAGATGGTGGTCCGCATTGATGAGGCGACGGAGCGCGCACTGGCACACCTGATGGAACTCACCGGTCTCAACAAGTCTGAGGTGGTGCGCAAGACGATTCAGGAGGCCGAGCGCCAAGCCATCATCGAACGGGTGCGACGCCAGGCCGACGCACTGCGCGAAGACCCCAAGGACAGAGCGGAGATGCTTGCCCTGGCTGATGAGATGGACTCGCTACGTGCGTGGTGACATCTATCGACTTCGGGCGAACAAACACGCACATGGCCACGAGCAACGTGGCCCCAGATATGCCGTCGTCGTACAGGCTGACTACCTGAACCTCTCCACGCTTCTCGTCGCCCCGACCTCGACGAGCGCCCGCCCCTCCGACTTCCGGCCAACGATCACCATCGACGGCACCGAGACCCGGATATTGGTCGAGCAAACGACCGCGGTCAACGCCGAGACCCGGCTGGGCGACTTCGCCGGACGGCTCGACGCCGAGGAACTGACGGAACTCGACCGCGCCTTGGCACTGGTGTTGGGGTTGTTCTGATCAGCTCCGTCTACAGCTCCCGTTGAACAAAGTCATTTGTTTGGTCGGTGGAGGGAATCGGTTCGTGGCGATGCCCCGCGTCAAGTAGTTGGCGGGATTTCGGGTTCGGGAAAGTTGGGGGTGATGGAGTCGGCCGGGTCTTGATGGACCTCTGAGGGCCGGTTCCAGGCCAAGGCCTCGCGCGACCGGATCGTGTTTGACTCGATCCGCTATGCATCGGCTTGTCGGACCAGGTCGAGGGCATCGTCGATCTGGTCGCGGTAGAGCCGCTCGTGCTTCAAGGACCCGAAGGGAAGATCACCGGCGATGCTGGGATCGGTCAGGCACTCGACCAGCCGGACACCATCGAGCATGACTTCGGCCTCAGCCAGCGCGAACTCGACCCCGGCGGTGATGTTGTGCTGGTTCGCCGTCTGTGTCCCAGTGCCAACGAAGCCGCACGGACGGCCGAGCGGAACGGGTGGCTCTGAGGCATTTACTTGCCGCCCGCTGCGGCCTACTCTGGAGGGACGGGGACGCCGACGACCCCGCCACAACGCCCAACGAAGGGGTCTCGATGTACGTTCACATTCTCGGCACCGGGGGAACGATCTCATCGCGCACGCGAGAAGGGGCTGGTGCCACCGCCACCGACGGCGCCGCGTCGCTGGCCGAGGTGCTCACGGCCGAAGTCCGCACGACCGACGTCCTGACCACAGGCAGCTACCTGCTCACCTTCGCCGACCTGCGGATCCTCGTCAAGGCGGTGCAGGAGGCGCTGGCCGACGACGACTGCGTCGGCGTCGTCGTGACCCACGGCACCGACACGATGGAAGAGACGGCGTTCCTCCTTGACCTCGTACACACATCTGACAAGCCAGTCGTCCTGACCGGAGCACAGCGGGCGGCCGACTCGTCACACCCCGACGGCCCCGACAACCTCGCTGACGCGGTCGCGGCCGCCGCCAGCCCTGCGCTGCGCGAGTGCGGAGTGCTGGTGTGCTTCGCGGGGCAGGTGCGGTCGGCACGCGGGGTGCGGAAGACGCAGACGTGGGAGCTGACGGCTTTCGACGGCGGCACGCTCGTAGCGGAAATACGCGACGGCGAGGCCCATGTGTTGGCCCGGCCGCGTCGCTACCCGCCGCTGCCGCTGCCAACCGAAGCATTCGACAACGTGCGGGTGGAGATCGTTCCGTGTTTCCTGGGCGCGACACCGCGGGTGCTGGCCCACGTCATCGACGACGGCGCCGACGGCATCGTCCTAGCCGGAACGGGCATCGGAAACGCGGGCGTCGGGTTCGTAGACGAGGTCGCGCGGGCGGTGGCGGCTGGCATCCCGGTGGTACTGGCGTCCCGCGTCGTGTGGGGGCCGGTCAAGCCGATCTATGGCAACGGCGGCGGGGTCGACCTCGTGGGGGCCGGCGCCATCCCGTCGGGGGATCTGAACGCGCCGCAGTCACGAATGCTGATGGCACTGCTGCTTGGAAGGGGGGTGGGAGACAAGTTTGCCGACAACTTCGTCGCTTTCACGTAACGGACAGGTGATGCGTCCTCAGGTCAGCTACCACGGGTTCGCAATCGCCGCAGTCCTAGGCCATTCAGTGCCCACAGCGCGTCGCCCATGCCCTGGTGCTTGGGCGGATTCATCTCGCAACACCAATCCTGAAAGGAGCCACCATGGCAGAAAAAAAGATCTTCGTTTCCTTCGGCATAGACATCGACGCGGTAGGCGGCTGGCTGGGCTCCTACGGTGGCCAAGACTCGCCCGGCGACATCTCGCGCGGCATGTTCGCCGGCGAGGTCGGGGTGCCGAGGTTGCTGAAGCTGTTCCAGCGCGAGAAGCTGCCGGTCACGTGGTACTGGCCGGGCCATTCGATCGAGACTTTCCCGGAACAGTTCGACGAGGTCGTTGCGGCCGGGCATGAGATCGGCGTTCACGGGTATTCGCACGAGAACCCGATCGCCATGACGCGTCGGCAGGAAACCGAGATCCTGGACTACTGCACGGACCTGATTGAGAAGCGTTCCGGCACCCGCCCCGTCGGATACGTCGCGCCGTGGTGGGAGTTCTCGCCGATCACGAACGAACTGCTGGTCGAGCGGGGTTTCCTCTACGACCACTCGCTGATGCACAACGACCACACGCCTTACTACGTGCGTGTCGGAGATTCTTGGACCAACATCAATTATGAGGCCGAGTCCGCCCACGAGTGGATGAAACCCCTGGTCAGAGGCGAGGAGACCGATCTGATCGAGCTGCCGGCCTCCTGGTACCTCGACGACCTGCCGCCGATGATGTTCATCAAGTCGAGTTTCACGTCGCACGGGTTCGTGTCCCCCAGGGATATCGAGCAGCTGTGGGCGGATCAGTTCGATTGGGTCGTGCGGGAGATGGACTACGCCGTCTTCCCAATCACCATTCACCCAGACGTCTCCGGCCGCCCGCAGAATCAACTGATGCTCGAACGCCTCATCGCCCACATGCGCGAGGCCGAAGGAGTCGAGTTCGCCTATATGAAGGACGTCGCACTCGACTTCAAGCAACGCTTCCCCAGGAAGTAAAGACGCTACTGGTCAGCCGAAACTTCCCATGTCAGCCAGTCACCACCACCAAAAGTCGACTGTCCTGGGAATGTTTACGGTTCGCTTCATCAGTGCTTGCAGGGACTGGGCGTGGGGAGGAACGTCTTTAACGCTCTCCCCCACGTCCAGTCATGCGGTCAGCGCCTTACCTTGCTGATGATGTTGAACAGACTCTCGGTGATCCGGGTGATCCGTCTCAAAATCTGGATGGGCCAGGCTTGAGCGCCTGACGAGACCAAAAGACCACTGGACAGCACAGCTTCGACCAGTAGTCCGAGTCTGACCTTGAGGAGTGAACGGGTTGGGGATATACCCGGCGACCCCAAGCGGAAGTCAGGCGTCACCGCAGGCGCTGCTGGTTTTGCCAAATGCAGCTTCGTGCCATGGAGCCCCATGAGATCGACGAGGTCGACACGCTGATCCGCACTGCTTTCCTCACCGCTCCAGTGACTGACGGCTCCGAACAGGACCTGGTCAAACGACTCCGCTCTTCTGCCGGTTACCTACCCGAGCAGGAACCCGTCGCCCTCGACTGCATTGACGGGTCGGTGACCCTCGTGTGAGCCGGCCCGTCGTCGTGGACCTCGGTGTAGACCACCCGAAAGTGGGGTCGTTGATCACCGAGCGGACGAACGCGTGCCCCATCGTGGGGCCGTGGTGGGCGTTCTTGGAATTCCTTGGTGTTGCAGCCCGATTCCACTTGCCCTGGGCTCAACCAACGAAACCCCCCCCCTCCACCGCCAGGGATGCTGCCGAGATTCTTCACCTCAACGTGGACCAGTGAGCCAAGATGGTCATGCTCGTAACAGCGGATCGGTTCACCGGTGACCCGACAGCAGACCGAGAGCCGGTTCAATCGACAGGAAGTCAGGACCCGGCCGACCGTGGACACGTCTTACGGTCGAGCTATGAGGTCGGCGGCCCATTGTCCGGTGAAGGCTGCGGAGTCGGCCCAGGGCCAGGCGAGGGAGTCGCCTGCCAGGATCACGCGCCGGGCGCGGACGTGTGCGCGGTAGGCCTTGATGTGCGCGATCCTTCCGGGTGCGCTGGTGGGCATGGCGTGGGGGATGCGGACGACCAAATGGTGTTCGGGGCTCGTGGCCAGCGCGTCTTGGAGTGTGGGTTCCCATGTGAGGAGTGCTCGACGGGCGAGTTCGATGATCTCGGAATCCGCCCATGAGGAGAGTTCACGGGCGTGACGGTCCGCAAACATGCAGGTGACCAGGTCGCCGGCGCCGCGCGCGTGACCGGCGCGGCTGGCGACGCAGAGGGCAGCGAGGGGCGGCTCGTCGGGGTGCATCAAGACGCCGTAGGCACCGCCCAGCTCGCAGGACCGCAGGCGACGTCGGGTTCCCAAGCCGACTAGCAGACCGGCGCTGTAGGGGGTGCACGCGACAGCGGCTTCCAGAGGGTCGAGTTTCTTCAGGCGACGGATGTCGGGGCCTGGCAGAGCCACGATCACTTTGCCCGCCCGGAATCGGCCGGTGTCGGTGTGGACCGTGACCGATGTCGAGCCTTCCTCGACCTGGGTGACCTTCACTCCGGTGCGCACGTCGAGCCTGGCGGCGAGCGCGTCGGTGAGGCTGGACAGCCCTCCTGGCATGGTCAGGGTCTGTTGGCGTAATCCGTGTTGTGCCATCACGGCCACAGCCGCCGCCGAGGTGGCGTGGGTGTCTTGGAAGTAGAAGCCGTGATAGGCCGGTCGCCAGCAGCGTTCCGCCAGCGTCGTGATCCCCAGCGCCTGTGACCACTCGGTTGTGGGAACCGGGTCGAGGTCGAGCCAATCGAGCGGATCGACAGTGCCTCGGCGCCGGTATCGGGCCGCGAATCGGGCGAGCCCGGGAAGCTCTCCGGTCACGGTACGTAGCGACAGGATGCCCGCCTTGATCGCGGTTGCTGGCCGGTCGGCTCGGAAAGCACGGACCGTTTCATCAATGGCGATGGCGCTGTCCCGGCGCACCGCTTGCAGGGGAATGCCCATTTCGCCCACCAGCCCGGGAATGATCCGGTAGGCGTCGGTGATGAAGTTGGCTCCGGCTTCCATGGTGCAGTCGTTCACCTGGACGGAACGCATGCGCCCGCCGGGGCGGTCGGATCGTTCCAGCACACAGGTGCTGATTCCTGCGCAGCGCAGCCGCCAGGCGGCGGCGAGTCCGCTGATCCCGGCGCCGACCACAAGCACCTCGGACATGTGTCACACCCGCACGATCCGGTCGAGGAGAGCGGTGAGCCGGCGATACTCCTCGCCGGTCACCGGCGGTTCCAGCATGACCGCGCCCAGATAGAACGCTTGGGCCAGCCGGCACATATCGTCCGCGAGCGCCGGATCGTCGGGCAGGAGTTCGTGGTACATCTCGGCGACGAACGCCGTCCTCGCCTGGTCCAGCTGCCTCAGGTGCTCAGCCACCGCAGAATCGGATGCCGCCCACCTCCGGACCGCAGCCTCCAACGCCAGGTCTTCGCAAGCGATGGCCTCAATCAACCCGCGCAACCGTTCACGAGGCGAATCCAGAGCCGCCAAACGAGACATCGGGTCCATCGCGCCACGCTGGTGGAGATAGTCCACGAACGCGGTTTTGAACTCCTTCAGATCACGGAAGTGGTGGTAAAACGAACCCTTCGTCACCCCCGCGTCCCGACACAACGCCTCAACACGCAGCCCACCCCCACCACGCTCCGCCAACAGGCGAGCCGCAACCCGGAACCACGACGACCGATCAAGCCTCTCCACCAAGAGACCATACCATGCGGTATGGTACGGCGTGTATCCACCCTCCAGAAGGGGCGAGTATGGCGATAGCCAGTCACGTAGAGGATTTGACCCACACTGGCGCAACGACAGCGCCTTCAACACAGCGCTTCGAAAAGGCCGACGTTCTAGCCAATGAGGCCTACGCTTCGAACGATGGAAAGCTCACCCGGAGCGGGATTCCAGCTGAGCAGTCATTCACTTTTGAACTCTCCGACAAAGAAACCCTTCCTCCGCTCACCACCGACCGGCCGCGGTCGATAGCACTCGGGTACCACACCGGGAAACGAACCCCAGATTGACAGAGGTGATACTGTGCCAGAATTTGGACCAACTCGCCCCTATCGCAACAGATTTGCGATTGCCCTGACCGCCTGGTGGTCGACCTTCGGAGCGATAAGCGTCTATTGGGCGTTGGGTGGCGGCTGGTTGCTCGACACGGCTATTCAGGATCAGGGTCTCGCGCTCGCCGATCAGCGGCCGATGCGGTTGACCATACTTGTATTGTTCACGGCGTTCATCAAGCTCGGACTTGCATGGTTCGGCTACCTGATAATACGCCGTAATCATTGCAAGCTTCCCCGCTGGCCATACGGATTGTTTGGGGCGACCGCAGAGCTTGCGTTATGCGTCTACGGATTGGCTTTCAGCGTCCCCGGCATCCCCTATGTCCTGACCGGTGACATGACCACTTACCGGTGGATGAGACTGCTGGCCTGGATGCCACACAATTCTGGGTTGGCTGCATCGTGATGCTGTTGGCAACATGAAACTATTGGCGCCACGGATCGCGGGGGTCTTCCTAGTGGCCGTTCTCGCGCGGGCAACAAGCCGATCAAGGAGGATGGCGAAGACCGTATTGGGGTTCTCAGCAAATTGTGGACATGGCCCGCTTACACGGTTTGCATCTCTACCGTGATGGCTGATTGTCGCAATAGTTGTTGTTCGAACTCGACTGGTCGTAGATGGCCCAGTGCGAATCATCGCCTTTACGTCGCTGGAGGACGATGCGGCGTTCCACGAGGCGCTGGGAAGAGTCGCAGCTATCGCCCGGAGAGGACCATGGGTTGTCCCCGCGCTCGACGACACGACTCTCCGCGGTTCCTGGGCTCCTTCAGCGGCTCTCGAGCACCGGGAGGGCTGCTCGGGCCGCGTCGACCTGTGCGATGTCGAGGTCGACGAACGCCAGGTCGGGCTCGCTGCCAAGCTCCAGCAGCACCTGACCGGTCGGGCCGACGACCATCGAATGTCCAATGCCGACCGGAACGCCGGCAACGTCGTCGTCGCTTCCCGCCTGGTCGACGGCGATGACGAACGACGTGCTGTCCATGGCCCGCGCCACCACGAGGGTTCGCCACTGGTACAGCTTCTCAGCCCCTGGGGCCCACGACGCGCAAACGATCATGATCTTCGCTCCAAGACCCGCGAGGTCCAGAAAATGGATGGGGAAGCGAACGTCATAGCAGGTCGCAAGGCCGATTCGCTGCCCGGCGACGTCGACAGTCACCAATCGCTCGCCCGGTGCAATCCGATCAGACTCGCGCTGCCCAAGAGCGTCGAACAGGTGGATCTTGTCGTAACGCATCGCTTCCTCACCGGCCACCAGTAGGGTGTTGTGCACGCGACCATCGTCGGCGACAGTGAACATCCCTGCGACGACAATCAAGCCTGCACCCCTCGCCAGCTGACTCACGCGCGTTGCCCAGGGACCATCGAGCGACTCCGCGACCTCCTGCGGATCTCGCAGGAACGAACACATCGTGGCCTCCGGACAAACGACCAGATCTGCCCCGGCCGCCGAGGCAGCACTCACGGCTTCCTCAGTCAGCGACAAGGTCTCCTGCGGTTCTCGACTCGCCCGAATCTGGGCCACACCCACGCGCACGGGACCACTATCCCACCATTACACGACGACTCTGAAGTCCACGATCACCGGGCGGCGCGATCCTCGATTCGACTCCAGCCAGATGATGACTGTGGTGTGCATTTAAAAATATTTTGTGAGGCGGCAGGTGAATGTATTTGTTCAGATGAAGGCGTAGACTGCTATGGGTGTTGTGGGCGGTAGCGAAAAACTTGGATCATGTTTTAGGTTGCTGTCCACACAAACGTGGAATGGTACGTGTTTCGTCGCTGTCCACGAAACACGTACCACTCCACGCGGCACCCCAGCGCCCGCGCTACACACAGCACGAAGTCGAGCGCATGGGTGGAATGTCCACAACCGCGTCCACCGCGAGCAGGCGTTTCCGGGCAGGATAGCGTGGCCTGGCAGCTGGAAGGGACGAGAGACATGGGACGACTTACGAGGGCCGGGCGCTGGATCGCCGCTGCCGTTGGTCTGGGCGCGGGGGCCGTCGCCGGGTACACGGCCTGGGTGCTGAACGCCCCGAGACGCCCCTGGCCGCCGTACACGTTCACCCCCTTCGAGGTGGGGGTGCCGGCCGAGGAGGTCTCCTTCACCACGTCCGATGGGGTGTCGTTGGCGGGTTGGTGGCTGGACAGCCCCGGCTCCCGGAGCGTGGTGATCTGCTGCCACGGTCACCGGAGCAACAAGGCCGACATGCTGGGGATCGGTCCTGGTCTGTGGCGCGCGGGCCACAACGTCCTGCTCTTCGACTTCCGGGGCAACGGTGACTCCGGGGACGGCCGGCAGTCCCTGGCCCACTACGAACAGGCCGACCTGACCGCCGCGCTGGACTGGGTCGCCCGGTCCCACCCCGGGGCGCGGATCGCGGTGATGGCCTTCTCCATGGGCGCGTCAACCGCCATCCTCACGGCTGCCCACGACCCGCGCATCGAGGCCCTGGTGCTCGATTCCCCGTTCGCGACCATGTCGGGGGTGATCGCGGCGAATTACAGGCGTTACCGGCTTCCCGGAGGCCTGCTGTTGCCGCTGGCCGGCCTGGTGAACCGGGTTTTCTGTGGCTACGCGTTCGGGCAGGTGCGTCCCGTCGACGCCATAAGTTCGCTGTCCCCTCGCCCGGTTCTGCTGCTGCACGGCACAAAGGATCGGATCATCCCCTACGAACACGCCCAGCAGCTGGCGGAGGCGGCCGCCCCAGGGGAGGTAGAGCTCGTCACCTTCGAGGGCGCCGATCACTGCGGCGGCTATTTCGTCGACCGCCCCGGATACATCGCCAGGGTGGCCAAGTTCCTGGAAACGGTTCCGGGGTAGGGGCCGGCATCGCTCCCGACTGGATCGTTCACGCGGGGAAGGCTCCAGCAAGGCATGATCGGCGGGCGGCAGGCCGCCACGATCGTGGGCATCGCTTCCGGCGTGGCGAGGGGCGCTCATGGGCTCTCTCGCGACTTTTCCCGTCACGGGGAGATAATGGGAAATCCACACATCCTGCGCAGTTCGTGACCGAGGAGGCATCATGCGAGCAACCATCATGCGGGCACCGGGCGACGTGGTCGTCACCGAGGTGGACCGACCCGAGATCATCGAACCCGCCGACGCGATAATCGAGCTTGCCGCCGCATGCATCTGCGGCTCGGATCTGTGGCCCTACCGGGGATATGACAAAGCCGAGAACCGCGCCATGGGGCACGAGTACGTCGGCACCGTGGTGGAAGTCGGTTCGGACGTGGCCGGGGTGAAACCGGGTGATTTCGTGGTCGGTTCCTTCTGCATCTCGGACAACACCTGCGAGATCTGCGATTCCGGCTACCAGTCCCGTTGCGTCAACGGCGGGTTCGTCAGCGGCACCCAGGCGGAGTTCGTCCGCATCCCGCAGGCCGACGGCACCCTCGTCGTCGTGCCGGGCGGGCGTCCCGAGAACCCCGACATGCTGGCCTCGCTGCTGGCCGCCTCCGACGTGCTCGGCACGGGCTGGTTCGGAGCGGTCGCCGCAGAGGCCGGACCGGGCAAGACCGTCGCAGTCGTGGGTGATGGTGCAGTCGGTCTCCTGGCAATCCTGGCGGCCAAGGAGTTGGGCGCCGAGCGAATCATCGCGATGTCCCGCAACCCGCAACGCCAAGCACTTGCCAAGGAGTTCGGGGCCACCGACATCGTCGAGGAACGGGGCGAGGAAGGTGTCTCCCGCGTGAAGGACCTCACCAGCGGGCTGGGCGCACACAGCGTCGTCGAGGCGGTCGGCACCCAGCAGTCCATGGAACAGGCCATCGGAGCCTGCCGCCCGGGTGGGCACGTCGGTTTCGTCGGGGTCTCCCACGACGTAAGCCTGCCGGGTGGCCTGCTGTTCGGCACCGAGGTACACCTGCACGGCGGGCCCGCTCCCGTTCGCCGTTTCCTGCCGGACCTGATCGATCGCGTTCTGGCCGGGAAGATCAACCCTGGAAGGGTCTTCGACCAGCGGATCCCGCTCGACGAGGCCCCCGAGGGCTACAAGTCCATGGATGAGCGCCGCGCCATCAAGGTACTGCTCGAACCCTGATCATGTTGAATGGCTGCCCCGGGACAACCGGTCGGGGCAGCCATCCCCGATATTTCAGACTTCAGGGAACGGGGCAAAGCGTCTCATTGTCCGAGGCCGACTCTGGCGGGGTGTCATCCTTCCGAGCCTCGGCCGCCACGCGAAGAACCACCTTGGCGATACGGGCACCAGCCTCCGGAACGCCCTTGAACCCCGGGAAACTGGACAGGTCCACGATCCACGGCCTGCCATCGTTTTCTATCACGTCCACGCCGTAGACCTCGGTTCCCAGCACCCGCCCACACTCCATCGCAAGTTCTCTGGTGGTGGCGTCCAGCTCGATCAGCCGGCCTCGTTTCTCCTCCAGGGTGACCGGCGGCCACACCCGCTCGACGCAGAACACGTCCTCCCCGATGCGATAGATTTTGCGGTCCAAGACCTCGGGCTCGTAGTAGCGCTGCGCGAACATCTCCTCCGCTCCCCACGACGCGGGAACGTCCGTGGGGTCATGGATGATCTGGATTCCCCGCCCGCGGGAACCGCGGCGCGGCTTGAGGATCACTGGTCCATCCGCCAGCATCGGCAACAGGTCCTCCGTCCCAGTCATCGGACGGCATTCTGGAACGGGCAGACCGGCTCGAGCCAGCACTTGATTGGTTCTCAACTTGTCCCTGCACAAAGCCGTGACAGGGTATGGACTCACGGTGGGAATCCCTGCCTCGTGCAGCCGCCTCCCCCATTCCAGACCCGCCGGTGTCTTGTCCTTGAGCACTGCCACATCGGCCCGGGGTATTGGAACGGACGAGTCCATTTCCGCGGGAAACAACGAGGTGGTTGTAGCCTTGGCCAGACGCAACTCCGCTTCAAGCGCATCAAGCAGCGGATTGGAGCCTCCGGGCAACCCCGATCGCAGAAGAATGACTCTCATGCTGCGGATTTTACGCCGATCTACGAGGCTCTGTGAGTGCTTCCGTGTCAGACTCTTGGACGGAATGGTCGTCGTCGATTTTCATGTGACTGGCCAACCACCAGGAGTAGATTTCGGTTGCCGTCCCAGCACACAACCTGACCACCAGTACCGCCGGTAATCCGAAAGTTGTCCAGATGACCCCGGCCAGAATCGGCGCCCCGAACTCTCCGGCATCCTCCGCGGTGCTCATTATCGCCAGTGTCCGGGTACGTCGCGCCGGATCGAGAGCAGCCACCTTGGCCATGACCGCTCCCCAGGCCGGCCGGAAAGCGGCCTTCCCCGCGTCGTCCGCCACCTTTCCGATGACAAGACCCGCATAGCTCGGGAAGAGCAACCAGATCAGGGAGGAGAAAACATTGCCGATGGCCCTGACCCCCAGCACCAGCTTCAGGCTCACCCTATCCGCAAGCCATCCCCACAGTGGCCCGCTGAAGGACATGGCGGTGGCGAAGACGTACAGCGACGATGCGGCTGCTTCTGACAATCCCATGTACGACACGGAGAGAAGCGGAAGCAGATTCGCCATGAGATAGGCTGTGCCATTCATGGCCGCTCCGAGGAGCGCGTAGGGCCGGATGAGCCGGCGAAGTTCCACAGGAACTGGTGTCTTTTTCTCCGATTTCCTGCTCAATCCGATGACCTGGGGGCCTCGCAGCCCGACGAGCACCAACAGCATGGGAAGCCCGGACAAAATAGCCGAGACCGCGAAAACGAACGCGTGGTCACCCGCGAGGGTGGTCAACAGAATGCCGGCGGAGAACCCACCGGCGGACCCGGCAACCGTCTTGACTGTCTGGTACCAGGAGAAACGCTGAGCAACCGCTTTCTTACCTCCCAGGGCCGCCAGAATCGTCGAGGACGATGGATCACGAAGGGAAATCGCCACCCCGTGCAGCCCTCGGACGAGAAACAGGTGAAGAGGTGTCTGGGCGAACACCAGGGACAGCACCACCAGAGTCCGCAGCCCCACCGCCACGATGTAGGCGGTTCGCACCCCGATGCGGTCGATGACGGCCCCCATCGTGGGCTTCAACAGGATCGCGACGGCGGTGTTCGTCGCCAGCAGAACCCCGATGTTCTCGATGGACATGCCGAGGCGATGTGCATACAGCGGCAAGGAAAAGCTGATCATGCCGAAGGCCAGGCGTGACAGGAAACCTTCCACCACCACCACGCCCAGAGGACCTACACTGTCGCCCCGGTCCCGCACCGCGTGCCGGGGCGTCCGGATGTACCGACGGGTGGTCCAGATGGTCAGGGTCACGGTCAATCCGTCGATCAGAAGGGCCCCCAGGACCAGCCACGGCCTGTTGTCGGGACTCGCCCACTCCCAGGTCCCATCCACCAGGATCGCGGCTGCCGACGTTGCCACGGTGACGGCGACGACCACCGACCAGCCGATCCAGCGCGCCCGGCAGCGCCGCCGACGGAGCTCGGGATGCATGATCTGACGGGTCATGAGCAGCGGGCCACACGGTCGATGGTGGCTGCAATCTCGGGAGCCGGATCGGGGCATCCCTTGTACCCGGGAAAGTAGTTGACGTCCACCACCCTGGGACCGTCCGGGGACTCGATCACATCGCATCCGAACAGTTCCAGACCGAATCCGGAACGGATTCGCATGGCGATGTCCCTGATCTGTTCCTCGACGGGAACGGAGCGCCCGAAACGGGTGAACGACTGGGGATCGAAGGGTTTGCGCACCGCCCAGACGTTCTCCCCGGCAACGTACACCTTGAGGTCCTCTCCGGGACCCGGCACGTAGCGTTGGGCGATCAGCGGCTCAGGAGGTGCCTGCATCGAGGTCAACTGCGTGGCTTCCTCGATCAGATGCAGCCCCGCCCCGCGGTGTCCTCTATGGGGTTTGATGATGAGGGGCCCTTCCGCCAGCAGTTCAATCGCCTGCTGGGGACTGCCGATGAGCCATGTGTCGGGGGTGGGCACACGCAGTTCCCGCATGAGTCTTCCCGCAGTCACCTTGTCCTGGGCGGTCAGGCAGGCTCCGTATTCATTGCACACCGCGACCCCCTGCCCGTGAAGAGCACCGGCATAGCTGAGCGCCAACTCGGTATGGCTCTTGAGCACGTAGAGATCGGCCTCCGGTGTCAGGACATCCGTACGCAGCAGACGATCCTCGGGAATCCATCCGGTCACCTCATATCCCATCCGCTCCAAGAGCCGTTGGGTCTTCAGCACAATGGGGCTGGGAGCGTCGGGAACTCGACGGGTCAGCAGGAAGCAAATTCTCATATCGGAAGACTCATTTCTGGAAGATGAAGGAATGGTGCGCTGGCCGACTCCCCTTGGGCGAACTCGTCCCAGGCGTGAGCCACCATTCGAGTGACGAGATGACGACGCCCGACGCCCGTCACCCGGGCCACTCTGGCGGTCATCCGTTCCCGGGAAACGAGAAGGGTTGGGTCACTGACGAGAGCAGCGGCAGCGGCTCTCGTCAAATGGACCGGCGGCACCTGCCCCTTGACGGCCAGCCGAGCGGCCCCGACCAGGCGCTCCCTCCGTCCGAGCTTGCGGAGAGCATCTCGTCCCACCCGATCGACCGTGTCGCCCAGGACCGCGTTGCGGAACCGGCGCAGAATGGCTTCCAGGTCCTCCGGCGTACCGGATACTTCCTCCCCGTAGCGCGCCGCGAGTCCCCGCCTACCCTCCTCCATCGCTCCCAGGACGGCTGCGGCTATCTCCAGGTCCGTGGCCGCGGCGTGCAGATATCGATATCCCTTGAGTTTACCCAGGTAGGCCGCCGTGGCGTGCCCAGCGGAGAAACGGTAGAGCTTGCGACGATAGTAGGCCCGAAAATCATCGACCGGGATGAAATCCTGGACCAGCGGAACAGGGTCCACCAGAGCCGTACCATCAAGCACGACCTCACTGGGGCGGTCCCCCACGACCCGAACACGCCCGTCCTCGGCGAACACACGCTGGGCCACGGCCCGGGCAATAACGGCTCCGGTGAACCCGTGCCGGTCCACAACCGACCCCAATCGCGTTCTCAGGCCCTTCCGGATGATCCGGGCGGCGTTCTCATGGTTCTCGAAGGCGATCAGGTTCACGGGGCGGGCTGCGCGTTCCAATCCTTCTGCGATGAGGTCCAGCACCTCAGGCAGCATCCGTGCCCCTACCGCGGTGCCCACCACATCGGCGGTGGACACGGCCCTCACCGCTGCGCGACGGTCCGTCAGGTCGACGGTTCGCACGGGCACCAGAAAACGGTCCATTTCCCATCCGTCAGTCAGCTCAACCTCCACGGCACGAGAGCGCAGTAGGGCTGCGGAGACATGTCCTCGACCCAACACCGTCACCTCGTAACCTGACTGGTGGAACCGCTCAGCAGCCAGCCCCAGGGCGATGCGGCCTGCCCCAATGATGGTGGCTCTCACCGGCGGGCTTCCTCAGCGGGTTCCATGCCGCAGGCATAGATGTAGTCAGCTAACCTCAATGCCGCGTCCGGAACTCCGCTGAGCCGGGGAAAAGGAAGAACCTCCACCACCTGAAGCCGCCCCTCGGCACTCACCAGTTCCAGGCCGAAGAGCTCACTCTTGAACATGTCCGCCACCCGATCCGCGACGTCACGCATCTCCTCGGTCACCGGCATGGGCTCTTCCCGTGTCCCGCGTGGAAAAGCCATCCAACAGGGCCGTTTCACCGCGAACGTCTGGCCCCCGATCCGATACACCCGATAGGTGCACTGATCGTTGGGGTGGATTTCCTGAACAATTGCCTCCTTCTCGAGGAGCGGCAGGTCGATCACCTCGTCGACGTTCCAGAGAACCTTCGTCCCCGTGGAACAGCTCACATCCGCCGGTCTGAGGACAACAGGTCCATCGCGAAGAGGCTCGATCAGGTCCTCCGCGCTTCCGACAACCCAAGTTCTGGGAGTGGGTACCTCCGCGGAGGACAGCAGCATCACGGTCCGGATCCGGTCCCGACAGATTCTCACCATCTCAGGGACGTTCAAGCACCGAGCCCCCAAGGCCGCCAGGCCCGTGGTCAGGGAGACGATCGCACGGGATGGGGACGCGAGAAGGTAGAGGTCGTGCTCCACTGACACATCTCCCAACTCAGCGCGTTCAACGACATGTAGAGCATCGACACGGACTCCCCAGCTCACCAACAGATCCAAGCATTCCCTAGTGAGGGAATCCCGCTTGGGCACACACCGGGATGTCAGCAAGGCGATCCTCACGCAACCGCCCTCCTCAGCACATACCTGGCCAGCAGCTCAGAGGCATTCGGGACGGATGAGTAGTTGGGAAAATCATTGACTTCGAGAACCTCCAGTCGCCCATCCACTTCAAGGCAGTCGACTCCGAAGAATCGCAGACCGAACGCCGTCGAAACCCGCTTGATGATCTCTCGCAGTGAATCATTCACGGGCACGACCCCCAAAGACCGTGCCGTGCAGGGGCTGATCGGCGAAGGACGCCGAACAGCAGCAATAAAATCTTCAATTACATAAAGCTTCAGATCCGCCCCGGAACCAGGACGATACTCCTGAGCGATCAACTCAGGGTCGTGCCACCGCAATTGCAGCAGATCCGCAGGTTCCTCAAGCACGACGATCCCCTCGGCATTGTCCCCGAACACCGGCTTCACGATGATGGGGTACTTCAGATCGGCATCCCCGAGATCCTCCGGCGAACAGATCACGGTTCGCGGCCCGGCCAAACCCGCATCCTCAAGGATCTTGGTCATGATGCGCTTGTCACGTACCTGCTCCACCGCAGCCGCCGTATCGATCACAGGCACTCCCGAAGCGGCGACATCTGCGAGAACATCCAGGATTCCGGGGAGCCGGCCACGAGCCACGGCAACATCCACCCGCATGAGGACTTCCCGCCACTCATCGGTTGCGCACTGGGTCTCATCCAGCTCTTCAACATGGGCACCATGAGCCCGCAAAGCGGCAATCATGCCGCTCGGCTGAGCCTGGAATCGATATCGTCGGTCCACCAACGTGAGGACTCGTGTGGTCATAAGCGCAGCTTAAGATGCCCACAGGGAACACACCATGGATTCGTCCCCCAAAGGGAAGGGGTTGGCCAAAAAGAGGTCACGGTCAGGAAACCACAACACAAACGAGCCGCGGAAAACTTGGCCAACTTCCCCCTTAACTTTCAGCAATCATCTTCCGCCCGAAGCTGTCGCTCACGCCTCAGCATAAACGTGAACCGGCCAAGGAATGCTGAGCAGAGCAAGATCACCCCTGGACGAGGAGTCCAGCACCGGAACCGCCTCACTCTCCCTCGAACGAAACCGATCCACCAGTCCCATTCCCACTCCACCCCAGAAACATGGATAGGAAACTCCCACAGCCGAATGGGCGACATCTTCGATGAACAGATCCGACAGCACACGACCCCCACAGAAAAGAAAGCAGCAGGGTGCACACCACCATCTCGCAACCCCCGGGTCACAACCACACACGGGTGCCGCCCCTAGATGAAGGGGCGGCACCCGTGTTTTTCGGCGGACCCTCTCAGGCCTTGCGGTGCGCGGCAGAGGCCACCAGCTGCTCGACGAGTACCTGAAGTTGTTCAGCCTTGCGCTCATGGGCGATCACGGCCCCATCGACGATGTCGGTGAACAGCGACAGGGCGACATTGGTCCGCACTACGTGCATGTTGAAGTTGGCGAGGATGGTGCGCCAGTGCTCGACGGAGCGGATACCGCCGTCGGAGCCGTAGCTGACGAAGGCCGCGGACTTGTTCATCCACTCCGGGGCGAGCCAGTCGACGGCGTTCTTCAGTACGCCCGGAACCCCGAAGTTGTACTCGGGGGACACGAAGATGAAGGCATCGCACTCGTCAATGGCGCGGCTCCACGCCTGAACGGCCTCGGACTCGTACTGGCGGTTGGCCAGCAGCGGAGGGACGGGCGCGTCGTACAGAGGCAGGTTGAAACTGGCCAGGTCGAGCAGAACGAACTCGATGTCGTCCCGCTTCGGTGCTTCCTCCAGGACCCAACGGGCCACCGGAGCGGCGTTGCGCCCCCGGCGGATCGAACCTTCGATGACACCAATCTTCACAGTGACTCCTTTCATTTCCGCAATGCTATGCGGCTGCCGGAGCCACGTAGTTGAATCTTGAGCGTGTCCCCCGAAATCTCGCAGACTCTCCAAGGACAGGTCGATCTGCTAGCTTGAACATCGTTCAAAACGTCGTGGAGGAGAGACCATGGACCTGAATGAGCTTGCCGATAACGTCATCGCGGGCCGCCCCGTCACCCCCGGGGAGGCCCTCGCCGTGCTGCGGCTGCCGGATGCGGAAACCCTCGCCCTCGTGGCCGCGGCAGGGCGGGTGCGACGCCACCACTTCGGTACCACGATGAAGGTGAACTACCTGATCAACCTCAAATCGGGTCTGTGCCCGGAGGACTGTTTCTACTGCTCTCAGCGCCTCGGCTCCCAGGCCGACATCCTGAAGTACCGGTGGCTGAGGAACGAGGACGCCGTGGCCGCCGCGAAAGCTGGGATCGCGGGCGGCGCGAAGCGGGTGTGCCTGGTGGCGAGCGGTCGCGGGCCGTCCAACCGCGACGTCGACAAGGTGGCCGAGATCATCGGGGAGATCAAGGCCGAGCACCCGGACGTGGAAGTCTGTGCCTGCCTCGGGCAGCTCGGGGAGGGACAACCGGAGCGGTTGGCCGCCGCGGGGGCTGACGCCTACAACCACAACCTGAACACCGCGGAATCGCACTACGACAACATCTGCACCACCCACAGCTATCAGGACCGCACCGAGACCGTTCAGCACGCCCGCGAACACGGGCTGAGCGCTTGTTCGGGCCTGATAGCGGGCATGGGCGAGAGCGATGAGCAGCTGGTGGAGGTGGCCTTCGCGTTGCGGGAGATCGGCGCGGACTCGGTCCCCGTGAACTTCCTGATGCCCTTCGACGGCACCCCCCTGGCGGGTCACGCCGACCTGAGCCCGCAGCGTTGCCTGCGCATCCTGGCGATGATGCGGTTCGTCCACCCGGACAGCGAGGTGCGGGTCGCGGCGGGAAGGGAGCAGCATCTCCGCAGTCTTCAGCCGTTGTCCCTGGAGATCTGCAACTCACTGTTCCTGGGGGACTACCTCACCAGCGAAGGACAGGCGGGGGCCAAGGACCTGGCCATGATCGCCGACTGTGGATTCACGGTTCTCGGCCAGGAGGAGCCCACCCCTGAGGTCGACGTCCGACCTGTGATCAGGAACCGGGGGGTCGGGACCCCGGAGCCGGCGAACGCCTAGGGCCACTTTCGAAGCAGGGCCTAGGCGCGGCGTTTGAAGAACGAGCGAATGCCCTCCCGGTGAACCGACGCCACGGCGGTGAGCGGCAAACCGGCCGGGCAGACCTCGACGCACTCGCCGTAGCTGCTGCACGGTCCGAAGGACGCATCCAGGGCGTCGACGACGGCCCGGGCGCGGCGGGTGCGTTCCACCTTGCCGTGCGGGAGCATGGCCAGGTGAGCCAGTTTTGCCCCGGCGAACAGGTGGGCCGCGCCGTTGGGGCAGGCGGCTACGCACGCCCCGCAGCCGATGCAGGCGGCGAAGTCGAGGGCCAGTTCAGCGTCCTCGTGGCCGACCAGGAAATCGTCGGCGTCCGGCGCGGTCCCGGCCATGATGTCGACGTGCCCGCCGGCGCGGATGACGGAGTCCAGGGCCGCGCGGTCCACCACCAGGTCCCGGACCACGGGGAAGGCTGCCGACCGCAGCGGTTCGATCCGCAGCTTCGTGATGCCGCCGAAGGCTCGCAGGTGCTGTCGGCACGACGGGGTGTTCGGGACCGGGCCGTGGGGAACGTCGTTCACGGTGACCCCGCACGCCCCGCACACCCCCTCCCGGCAGTCGGATTCGAACGAGATGGGTTCCAGGCCCTGCTCGGCCAGTTGATCATTCAGCCGGTCGAGTAGCTCCAGGAGACTCATCTCGGGGGTTGCGTCCGTCACGACATGGGTCTCGAATCGCCCCCCGGACGTTGGCCCGTCCTGCCGCCAGATCTCAAGTTCGACCCTCATCGGTAGTTCCTCACCTGCAGTTTGACGCTCTCGAATCGCAGCGGCTCCTGATAGCGGCGGTGCTGGCCGGCCGGGTTGGTCTCCCACGCCGAGACGTTGCACCAGCGTTCGTCGTCGCGTTTGGCCTCCCCGTCAGGTAGGGCGTACTCCTCGCGGAAATGCGCCCCGCAGGACTCCTGGCGGTCCAGCGCATCCGTGATCATCAGCTCCGCCAGCTCCAGGAAATCGGCCACCCGCCCGGCCCTCTCCAGTTCCTGGTTGAGCCTGTCATCGGTGCCGGTCACCCGGACGTCATGCCAGAACTCCTCGCGCAACTCCTGCACCTGTTCCAGGGCCCGTGTCAGCCCGGCCTCGCTGCGCGAAACCCCACATCCCGCATAGAGGATCTCACCGAGACGACGATGGAATGTGGCGGGACGGGTGCGTCCGGAGTTGTGGATCAGGTGGTCGATGCGCCCGCGCACATCACCCAGTGCCTCAGTGGCTTCGGGGGCGTCCACGTCGAGAAGGGGTTGCCCCGCCAGCCCGGCCAGGTAGTTGGGGATCGCCAAGGGCAACGTGAACCAACCATCGACGCAGGCGCTGAGCAGGGAATTGGCCCCGAGCCGGTTCGCGCCGTGGTAGTTGTTTCCCGCTTCCCCGCCGACGAACAGCCCAGGGACGCTGGTCATCTGGTTGAAATCACACCACAACCCGCCCATGGTGAAATGGGCTCCCGGCGCGATGCGCATCGGTTCCTCATAGGGATCCTCGCCCGTCGCGTCCCGGTACATATCGAAGAGGTTCCCGTAGCGCTCCGCGATCACCGCCCTGCCCAGTCGGGAGATGGCGTCGCGGAAATCCAGGTAGACGGAGTTCTTGAGCGGTCCCACTCCCCTGCCAGCCTCGATCTCCGTGCGAGCGGCCCGGGACGCGATATCGCGCGGGGTCAGGTTCCCGAACGCCGGGTAGCGCCGTTCCAGGTAGTAGTCGCGCTCGGCCTCCGGGATGTCACCGGGGGCACGCTCGTCACCCGGGGCCACCGGTACCCAGATGCGCCCGTCGTTGCGCAGCGACTCGCTCATCAGGGTGGTCTTGGACTGCCAGTGTGAGGACACCGGCAGCGCGGTGGGGTGGAACTGGATGAAACTCGGGCTGGCGAAGAAGGCCCCGCGGCGGTGGGCCCGCCAGGTTGCGGTGGCATTCGAGTTCATCGCCAGGGTGGAGTGGAAGAAGACGCTGCCGTAGCCGCCGGTGGCCAGCACCACCGCGTGCCCCGTGGTGACGCTGACCCGCCCGGTCACCAGGTCGCGCACCACCACTCCCTGGGCGCGGCCGTCCGCGACGATCAGGTCCAACATCTCGTGGCGGGTGTGCAACTTCACCGTACCGCGCTCCACCTGGCGCAGCAGGGCCTGCGCACCGGCGATCTGGAGCTGCTGCCCAGTCTGGCCGCGCGTGTAATAGGTGCGGGAAACCTGCACGCCACCGAAGGAGCGGGTGGCGAGCTGCCCGCCGTATTCACGGGCAAACGGGGCACCAATGGCGTTCATGTGGTCGATCACCCGCACCGATTCCTCGGCCAGACGCCATACATCGGCCTCCCTGCCCCGGAAATCACCGCCCTTGACGGTGTCCGTGACGAACCGGGTCAGCGAGTCACCGTCCACCTTCCGGGTGCGGGCGGCGTTGATACCGCCCTGGGCGGCGACGCTGTGCGCGCGGCGGGGCGCGTCGTGGAAGGTGAAGCTCTCCACCTTGTAGCCCAGTTCCCCCAGCGCCGCGGCCACGCCGGACCCGGCCAGCCCGGTTCCGATCACGATCACGGTGTACTTCTTGCGGTTGGCCGGGCTCACCAGTTTGTACTCGGCCTTGCGGCGTGCCCATGCGGTGCGGGGGTCACCGTCGGGGAGGTGGGAGTCGAGCATCCCGGTGGCCAGCATTTCCACGGGGCGTGGCCGATTGGTCGTCGTGGTCATGCGATCACCCCCAGCAGCACCAGGAGGGGAATCATGGCATTACCCAGCACCACGGCCAGGGCCAGCAGGCCTCCGATGGCCACCCAGACCTGCCGGAAGCGGCGGCCCGTGACCCCGAGGTCCTGCAGCAGGGTGTGCCAGCCGTGCTCGATGTGGAGACCTATCACCACCATCACCACCATGTAGAAGATGGCCATCCAGGGACGGGAGAAGCTGGCGACGAGATTCGCGTAGGCATGCATCTCGGGATCGGGGTGCCGGAAGGACGCGGACGCCAGGGGGCCACCCACCGTCAGGTCGCTGATGTGAACCAGCGCGAAAACCAGGATCAGGATCCCACCGGGCAGCATGAAGGCCGCCGCGCGGGTGCGATTCCGGTGCAGGCCCCGCCGGTGAGTGCCGCGGCCGTGACGCCCCCTCAACCACAGGGTCAGCGCCGCCGAGACGTGTAGCAGCAACGAGCCCGCCAAGGCGATTCGCAGCGCCCACAACACGCTCTGTTTGGGAAGCAGCGGGTAGCCGACCTCACGCAGCCACGCGGCGTAGTGGTTGAAGGCGTCAGCCCCCGCGTAAACCTTCAGGTTGCCGAACAGGTGCACCGCCACGAAGGCAACGAAGAGCACCCCCGTGACCGCCATCACATGTTTGAGCATGAAATTCGAGGGCCCGCGTCGTCGCGTTCCCGCCGGGACGTCCACCGTCGTTGTGGTCATGGTTCAGTTTAACCAACCACTTCTCGCCACATGTACCCGCATGGACTTTTCATGGAGCCGAGGAGCGGGTATTGTTTGTCCTCGCGCAAGCACCACTAGCTCAACTGGCAGAGCAGCTGACTCTTAATCAGCGGGTTCAGGGTTCGAGTCCCTGGTGGTGTACGGCGCAAGGGCCCGGTATTCCCGGGACCCTTTTGATTCACTCGTGACTCCGGCGGCCCAGCACATAGATGGTGACGGCGAACAACGCCACCCCGAGGAGCGCGCCACCGATGACCGCGAGCCGGTCGGTACGCCAGCCTTCTTCGTCGCGCAGTTCCTCCTTGATGGTCTGGAACTCGCCGACCACGAAACTTTTCGCGTCGTCGATGCCCCGCCTGGCGATGTTCGCGGGTTTCACGGAATCAACGAGGTCCTCCATGGCGCCTGCCAAGCTCTGGCGGTTGCTGGCCAGCTCAGCGCGGATCTCGTCCACGGTGCGGGTGGTGTCGCTGTCCATTGCTTCCCCTTACTTCAACGATCGGATACCAGCTTAGAGGCTTCCGCACGCCGTACACTGTCGGTCATGACTGCGCGCCTCACCCCGGGTTCCCCGGCCCCCGCCTTCACGTTGCCGAACGCGGAAGGAGTCCCGGTTTCGCTCTCCGATCACCCGTCCCGCGCGGTCATCGTCTACTTCTACCCCGCGGCGATGACGCCGGGTTGCACCACCCAGGCGGTGGACTTCACCGGCGCGCACGCCGCCTTCGCGGCGGCCGGTTACACCATCATCGGCATCTCCCCGGATACGGTTGAGAAGCTCGCAAGGTTCACGGCCGGCTCCGAGATCGGGTTCCCTCTCCTGTCCGACCCGGAGCACGAGGCGTTGAACGCCTACGGCGCCTTCGGGACCAAGAAGCTGTACGGCAAGGAGGTCGAGGGGGTACTGCGTTCCACCTTCATCATCGACGTGGACGCCGAGGGCAACGGAACCATCCGGGTTGCCCAGTACAACGTGAGGGCGACGGGGCACGTCGCGAAACTGCGCCGTGAACTCGGTGTCTGAGTTTCTCACCATCGACTGCGGGATCGGCGATGGGGTGGATGTGGAGCTGGAGGTCAAACGTTCCCGTTTCCTCACTCGACTGCATCGCGTCACCTCGGAGGAAACCGCTCGCGCGGTGATCGAGGAACGGCGCTCCAGGTTCTTCGACGCCCGTCACCACTGTTCCGCTTTCGTGCTGGGGCCCGAGGCCCGCACCGCACGCTCCTCGGACGACGGGGAACCCGCGGGAACCGCGGGAGTGCCGATGCTGAACGTGCTGACCTCCAACCACCTGACCGACGTGGTGGCGGTGGTGACCCGCTACTTTGGGGGCATCAAACTCGGCACCGGCGGGTTGGTGCGGGCCTACTCCGAGGCTGTGGCCCAAGCAGTCGCGGCGGCCGGAACCAGACGGGTGGAGCTGTGCTCCCTGCTGGGAATCGACGTGGACTTTGCGGGTATCGGCGCGCTCGAGGACTCACTGCGCGGTTCGATCCTGCCCTCCGGGGCCGCCGTCGTAGTGGTAGGGGTCGACTGGGGAGACCGCGCCCGGATCACCGTTGCGGTTCCGGTGACGGCCACCAGCGAATTCGACGCGTTCCTGTCGGCCCTCTCTGCCGGATCCCTGGCAGCGACCCCGACAGGTCAGCGCTGGGTCGATCACCCCAGCTGATCGTCCCCCGGCTCGACACGCTTCGCCACGGCCGGGTGGCTCAGCACCAGCACGAACCCACCGCCCGCCACCCATGCGAATGGGGCGTAATTGGTGACGGGCAGCAGAATGCCCGCAACCACGACGACGGCCAGCAGAACCGTTCGAACGTACTTCAGCACGCCGAGGCCTGTTCGCGCCAGTTGATCAACGCAGCTTCAGGGGGCGGGAGACGCCCGCGACGATGAGAGCGAGACCGATCAGCAGGAGAATAATGCCGGCCCCGTCTCCCCCGCTCGACGACCCGTAGCCATTGCCGAAGGAGCGCATGAACTGGTTTCCGGTGAAGACGAGCACGAACCCCATGAGCGCCTGGACGGCCCCCATCGCGATTTCATAAACCCAGGCCGCCGGGGTCACCGGCTTCTTGTTCATCCCCGGCCCCCCGAACGGCGAGGGCGGAGCCTGAAGCCCCTGACGCGGTGGCTGCATGCCCTGGGAGCCCTGATAGGCCTGCGGAGGCTGGCTGCTCTGGGGACCCGGCTGGGCGGTGCGCTGCTCGTTCGGCAGCTCCGGGGAAGGGCTGAGAGGCTCGCTCATTGTCTGGGATCTCCGTTCTGTGTTCTCACGCTGGTCCATGCGGGTTCCGAAGATCGTCCCGCGAGACAGGCCACGGTCAACCTTACCCATTCCCCGTGTGTTGCGCGTTCAGTTGCCGCAATCTCACACAACATTTGACGGAGGTCGCCCCGATCCACGAAAGTATGCACCGATCCTCTGAAAGACTGGCCGAATGGTTGTACAACGAAAGATTCCTTGGAAAACAGCAGTCGCGGTACCCAGTGCCGTGATCGTTCTGGGTTTCGTCGGTCTCGCGGCGTTGGCGCCGCGTTGGTTGCGCGATCTGTTGGAGGCGGCGAACACCTCCGTGGTCAACGGATTGGGCTGGTACTACAGCCTCATCGTCGCGGGTTTCGTCGCCTTCGCCCTGCTGGTGGCCTTCGGACCGTACGGGAACATCACCCTCGGGCCCGACGATGAGGCCCCTACCTACTCGCTGGTGAGCTGGTTCGCCATGCTCTTTGCGGCCGGCATGGGGATCGGGCTGGTGTTCTGGGGCGTTGCGGAGCCCATGAACCACTATGCCGCTCCCCCACCCGGCACCCCGGATGGCGCATCCGACGCCGCGAAGGCGCAGGACGCGATGACGACCTCTTTCCTGCACTGGGGGCTGTCCGCCTGGGCCGTCTACATCGTCGTCGGCCTGGCCATCGCCTACACGGTGCACCGCAAGGGGCGGAAGGTTTCACTCAGGTGGGCACTCGAGCCCCTGTTCGGCAGGCGGGTGCGCGGCTGGCTTGGGGATGTCGTCGATGTGTTCGCGATCGTCGGAACCCTGTTCGGGGTGGCGGCATCTCTGGGTTTCGGGGCCTCCCAGTTCACATCCGGTCTGGACTATCTGGGGATCCTCAAACCTGAGCTCTGGGTGTTGCTCATCGTGATCGCCGTCATCACATCGCTGGCCACCTGTTCGGTACTGAGCGGCTTGGATCGTGGCATCAAGTGGCTCTCGAACGCGAACCTGCTGCTGGCAGCGGTGCTGGCCTTGGCCGTGCTGCTCCTTGGCCAGCCGTTGTTCGTGCTGCGCGAGTTCGTCCAAACCATCGGCGACTACCTCAGCAATTTCGTGCACCTGAGTTTCCGCACCCTGCCGTTCCAGGGAGAAGCCGGCGAGTCCTGGCTGGGGACCTGGACCACCTACTACTGGGGCTGGTGGATCAGCTGGTCACCGTTCGTGGGGATCTTCATCGCCCGTATCTCGAGGGGACGTACCGTGCGGGAATTCGTGGCGGGTGTACTGGCCGTGCCGACGCTGGTGACCTTCCTGTGGTTCTCGATCATGGGTGGGACGGCGCTGTGGCAGCAGCTCCACGGGGCTGGTGGCCTCATCGGGTCGGACGGAAAGGTCGACGATGTCAAGGCCTTGTTCCAGGTGCTGGAGCACATCCCTGCGAGCAGCTTGCTGATCGTCGGTTTCCTGATCCTGCTGGTGATCTTCTTCGTCACCAGCGCCGACTCCGCGGCCTTCGTGGTGGACATGGTCGCCACTGGTGGAGAACAGGATCCTCCCGTCCTGACCCGGGTGACGTGGGCCGTCCTCGGCGGTGGTATCGCCGCCGTGCTGTTGTGGGGTGGGGCGATCTCCGGTGGGGAGGATCTGACCGCTGGCCTCAAGGCGTTGCAAATCATGACGATCCTTGCGGCGGCGCCGTTCAGCGTGGTCATGGTGCTGGCCTGTCTGGCGACATTGCGCGCGTTCAGCAACGAACACCGGCAACGGTTGAGGTTGGAGAACCGGGTACTGCGCCGTGAGATGACCGAACACGTGATGGACAAGGTAACCGAGCACGTGAAGGAGTCCGTGGCCGAGCACCTGGACGGCCAGGAGATCACCGTGAGTGAAGAATCCGCATCAGGGGAAAGGACACGCAAGCCCTTCCGGATCAAGCTTTCCAGGCGCAAGGATCACAGCTCGGGATAGTAGGTGCGTCTCCGATCCACGAATGTTGCATCATTCGTCAAGGCTGAATGTGGATGGCATTCCAGCCATCCGCGTTCCGCCGGGCCAGGACTCGGTCGTGCAGCCTGCCGGACTGCCCCTGCCAGAACTCGAACTCGTCGACATCGATCCGGTATCCGCCCCATTCCGGCGGGCAGGGAACACCAACCCCGTCAAAACGTTTGGCTGCCTGTGACGCCGCCGCCAGCAGTTCGTCGTGGGAGACGACGGGCATCGACTGCCGGGACGCCCACGCACCCAGCTGGCTGGCCCTGGGGCGCTTTGCGAAGTAGGTTTCGTTCTCCTGGCGGGTGAGTTTCGTGACCGCCCCCACCGCACGCACCTGGCGCATCAATCCCGGCCACCAGAAGGTGGCGGATGCTACCGGGTTGGCGGCCAGCTCCTCGCCCTTCGGGGACGTGTAGTGGGTGAAGAAGACGAGTCCGTTCTGGCTCGTTTCCTTCAGCAGCACCACCCGGGAACGCGGACGACCATCCGCACCGATGGTTGCCAGCAGCATGGCGTTCGGTTCCACCTCGTCGGCGGCAATCGCGGCGTCGAGCCAGCCCGTGAAGAATTTCCATGGTTCGAAGGAGGTCAGGTCCTGCGGTAGCGCATCCCCGGAGTAGTCGCGTCGCACATCGTGAAGGCTCATGCCTTAAGTCTCCCAGAAGCTGGGCGGCGGCTCCGGGACGGGCACCCCGTTGGCGTAGGGAGGGTGTGAACAATCAGCACGGACGGTCGTCTGACGTCCGGGCCCGCTACTGTTGATGGTATGGCTGACGATGAGAACTTGCGCATCGGCGACGCTGAACGCGACGAGGCGATCGTCTTGTTGCGCGAGCACATGAGCGCGGGCCGGATCACCGCGGAAGAATTCGACGAACGCATGTCCGCCGCGCTGATCGCGAAGACCCGGGGGGAGCTCACAGCCCTGTTCAACGACCTCCCCGGGCGCGCACCCGGGGATCCGTACGCCGCACACACGCCCGCCCCGGTTCAACCCGTCAATCGGCAGCGCCCCGCGAAACAATCGAGGTACAAGTCCTTGGCGGTTGTGGTGGCGGTTTTGGCGATCCTGGCGATGATTCTGCGCCTCTGGGGAATACCGCTGCTCATGTTGGGACTGATGGGGTTTCTGCTCTTCTATGTCTTCAATCCGTCGGGCGGTTCAGACCACCAGCTCCAGCAGCAATCACCCCGGAACCTTCACCCTCCGGAACGCGCGGAGCTGGTGGCGCTGCTCCGCCAGAACCAAAGAATCCTCGCCATCAAGCGTTACCGGGAAATGACCGGGGTCAACCTTCTCACCGCCAAGAACACCATTGATGCGCTGCACGACGAGCTGGGTAGATAGCCTCGATCTTTCCTGGTGGCACGGATGGGTACAAACAGTTGCCCGGGTACGATCCGGGCCGACACCGGTGTGACCAGCCCGGATCCGATGCATGAAGGCCCTGTGGGACGATGGTTCCATGCTGGCCCTCGCGAAAACGCACCCCGGCCCAGGCCTGGAGCTGATCGAGGTTCCCGTCCCCTCCCCCGGCCCCACCGAGGTCCTGATAAAAATCCGGAGCACCGGGATCTGTGGCACCGACGTGCACATCGACCGCTGGGACGGCTGGGCGGCCCGCACCGTCGCCACCCCACGCATCCTGGGACACGAGTTCTGCGGCACCATCGTCGAACTCGGTTCGGCCGTGACCAACCTGGAGGTCGGGCAGTTCGTCTCCGGAGAAGGACACTACGTGTGTGGGAGGTGCCGCGCCTGCCTGGCAGGGAAACGTCACCTCTGCCAGCAGACCCGGGGAATCGGCTACCACGTCGACGGAGCGTTCTGCGAGTACTTCACCATGCCCGCCGCCAACATCTGGGTGCATCCACCGGAACTCGATCCGGATGTCGCCGCCATCTTCGATCCCTTCGGCAATGCCGTCCACGCGGCACTCCAGTTCCCGGCCCTGGCCGAAGATGTCCTGGTCACCGGCGCCGGTCCGATCGGGATCATGGCGGCCCTGGTGGTGAAGTTCCAAGGAGCCCGGAACGTCGTCATCACCGACCTCAGCGACGAGCGACTCGCCTTGGCGAAGACGTTGGGTATCACCTCGACGGTCAACACCGGCCGGGAAGCCCTGGGGGAGGTCTACGACCGTTTCTCGATGAAGGAGGGATTCGACATCGGGCTGGAGATGTCCGGATCGGGTACGGCGCTGCGTTCCATGATCGACCACATGACCCACGGCGGCAGAATCGCACTGCTCGGCACCCCTTCCAAGGAACTGACCGTGGATTTCTCCAAGATCATCTTCAGCATGCTCACGATCCAGGGCGTGACTGGCAGGCAGATCTTCGAGACCTGGTACGCCATGAACTCCTTGGTCCGTTCCGGGCTCGACATCTCGGGGGTCATCACGCACCGTTTCCCCGTGACCGAGTTCACCGAGGCATTTGCCGTCGCGGGAGACGGCCGCTCCGGCAAGATCGTCATGCACTGGGAACAGTGATGAACGTCCCCATTTCCTCACCCATTCGAAAGGCGCGACCATGACCTTCCTCGACGATGTGACCTCCCAGCTCGACGCCCTGCGCGCCGAGGGCCTGTACAAACACGAGGAACCGCTCACCACGACGCAGGCGGCACACGTCGGTGTCCCGGCCGGGAACGTCATCAATTTGTGCGCGAACAACTATCTAGGACTCGCGGACTCACCCGAGCTGATCGCGGCCGCCAAGGACGCTCTTGAGCGTTGGGGTTTCGGCATGGCATCGGTACGGTTCATCTGCGGCACCCAGACCCAGCACCTGGACCTCGAGGCCGGCTTGACCCGGTTCCTGCGGCTCGGCGCGGAGGGATTCGACACCATCTTGTACTCGTCATGTTTCGATGCCAATGGTGGCCTGTTCGAGACGCTGTTCGGGGCCGAGGACGCGATCATCTCCGACGAGCTCAACCACGCTTCCATCATCGACGGGGTGCGGCTCAGCAAGGCGGCCCGTCACCGGTACCGCAACCGGGACCTCGACGACCTGCGTGCCCGCCTGGAGGAGACCCGGGACGCGCGACACCGGGTCATCGCCACCGACGGCGTGTTCTCGATGGACGGCTACGTCGCCCCGCTGGACGAGATCTGCGCCCTGGCCGACGAGTACGGCGCTCTGGTGATGGTCGACGACTCACACGCCGTCGGTTTCGTCGGCGAGACCGGAGCCGGCACCCCGGAGCGTTTCGGTGTCGCCGAACGCGTCGACATCATCACCGGCACTCTCGGCAAGGCTCTCGGCGGGGCCTCCGGGGGTTACACCTGCGCCCGCTCCCCCATCGTGGAGCTGCTGCGGCAGCGGTCACGGCCGTACCTGTTCAGCAATTCCCTGGCGCCGTCGATCGTCGCCGCCACCTTGGCCGCCCTCGACCTCCTCGGCCGCTCCGGTGAGCTCCTCGACCGGCTGCGCGAGAACACCACCTACTTCCGCACCCACATGGCCGAGGAGGGATTCGAGATCCCTGAATCCGATCACCCGATCGCCCCCGTGATGATCGGCGACGCCGTGCTTGCGGCCCGCATGGCGGATGCCATCCTGGCGCGAGGCGTCTACGTGCGCGCCTTCAGCTATCCGGTTGTTCCCAAGGGCCGGGCGAGGATCCGGACCCAGCTGTCGGCGTCCTTGACCCGCGACGACCTGGATGCGGCGATCAGCGCGTTCGTCGAAGCGAGGTCGGAGGTGCGGTGAGAGCCATACGGAGCTCACCCTCCGTCATTCTTCCCACGATTTTGCTCACCTTGTTCTTGACATGCTGGTCTTGTCGTGGCCTGCCTGCCCCACAACAAGACCAGCGAACCATCAAGGTCCGCAGCAGGAAGCCTGTCCCGGCGAATAGTAGAGGGTGTGCTCGCCGCGCCGCATGCGCTGCTGTGACGCCTTCCTGCCGTGGCACAATTGACAGAGACTACCGGCCGCACCTTTGATTACATGGTCTTTTGGTACAGCGCCAAGCCAGTATCGCATTGTATTGAGATCCTTTCTCTCGGCGAGTCATCAAAGACTTCTTGATGCAACTCAGCGCACGATTACCACGGCTACCCGTGAAAAGACCCCGACGGGTCACACGACAATATGAATGGCCCAGGAGGCGCCCACAGGGGATCTCGACGCGGCCCCAGCAGCCTTGTCTCGCATGAACCCCACGAAGCGCATGAGGCCACACACCCGCAGCGCGATGCACTCAGGTTCAACAAAGGTCACAATGCCGATCCTCCCTTCATTAGATGTCAAGTTTCTAATATGTGAAATCAATGTCAGAAGACTGTCATGAGTCAAAGCAGCGACCCCAAGAGACTTCTCGGGTACCGGCCGAGCAGCTCCAGTCCGTGCTGCGAACGCGTAACGCACCTTGTCCTGCAACTCACTGCCAGCTCCTCCATGCATGCACGTTGCAGAGGACGGGCTCACCTACATGCCACCGAGCCGGCATGCCCCCCACGGGCCCTACCGAGCGAACCACCTTGCGGCGGGTCATCCTGTAGGGCGTCAACATCGACGAACTGACGGCACTTCGTTTCCATCTCGACGAGTTCCGACCCACCAGTGGGCGAGCGGGAGACGTTATACTGTAGCTGTTCGACGCACGGAGTAGATCAGAGAGGACTACGATGAGCGCGAGATCCGACGCGCCGCTACTGCTCAGAGTACCGGCGAACCACCTCGATCAGCCCGGTTCCCTCACCGAGAGAATCCTCGCAATACCGGCGATCCTTACCGGTGCGCGCGGACGCGTGGCACGTGGCGGCCACCTCCTGGTCACCGCCTCGGAGGTCATTTTCGAACCCCACTCCTTCAACATCGACAACGAGAGGAGTCAACTGCACATTCCCGTGGCGGAAATCGTCGGTGCACGTCTGAGAACTATCATCCTCACCGCCACCGTCGTGCTCTCGACCACCCGCGGCATCGACCTGGAGTTTGTGAGCTGGAGCAGGAAGAAAATCATTGCAGCCATTCTGCAGGCGCGTGCCGCACAGGGACTACCCTGCTGGTAGGTCTACAATTCTCGGGGCTTGCTCATCGAGGAGTTGAGTTGCTTCAGCGATAACGCAAACCGCTGCCGGGTACAGGAAACAATGAGGCTTATTCATAAGGGCGAAGCGCTGCGCATTTCGTGGGCAGTGACGAAGAACAGGTTTGATCGGACACGTGGGGTATAGGTCTGTATTGTGTCGGCGTCGAAGGTTCGGCAAAGAGTTCAGGCGGCGGGTCGTGTCAGGTGGTAGTAGAGAAACCTCTGCATGATCAGTGTGGTGGTGAAGCCCTACAGGTCTGGTCCGCGTAAACCGTCAGGGTGCTGGACCAGACAGGTGGGAGGAAACCCCATTCCGGATCCGATGGTGAGGAAATGACGGCGGCCCAGCTTGCTGAGTACAAGGAAAACAAAGCCGAGCTGCGTGAGGCCCGGGAGGGGCTAGTTCAGGAGCAAAGCGGCATTCTTCCTCCGCTGCAGGAGATTCCGGGTAAGGAATAGAGGTGCGCGCACATGCCCCTCCGCGCAAGAAGGCAACCGCCCCGAAGCCCGTCTGGATGTGTCGCTGCCCGGAGGTGTCGCGCACCCGGTCTGCTACACCCTGGCGGAGCCAGGATATTGCCGGAAACCCACAAAGCGTCGTGAAGGAACTCGCCATTTTTGTGACATATTTCTTCAACAAGCTCCGAACAAACCCACCTGGTGTTGGCAGGGCGCACAAAACCCGTGGGGAACAGTGGCGTTGCAGACCAGCCCTTTTTCGGGCACGATGCGCCAGGTCCACGTAGCCTGGAGGGCCCTCGGCGGAGGTGTCTCACACCCAGACTCGCGAGGCCCCACACACCGCGCCAGCCAGGGAACTGGCGGGGCATCCCGCCCCAGCCGGGACGAGACTTCACAGTCGATGCTCCAGTTCCAGACACAGGACGGGATGGCCATCTCCCACACGCTCACACGTGGGAAAGGGGCCGTGTGCCCGGCAGACTGTAACGAGACCGCCTACCCGCAGGAAGGTTCGTTGACCCTTGCCAAGAATGCCTTAAAGAATCAGCGGTGCGAAACGCCCGGCCCATCACGGGCGCAACGATTCTCGGGGAACACAAAATGCATCACCCGGCTCATCTACACCAAACACCATGAACAAGTATGGTATCCGCTGCTTCAACGGGAAGAGCCGGCGCGTGTCACGTACAGCACCGCAGCAGATATCATTCTGCACCACCTACACAGGAAGAGAACTCGTCAACCGGAGAGTTCCACCCCTTTCCCGAAGAAAAGCAATCACAAATCGTAACGGGTTGGATTGAACACTGACTGCAATCAAACCAAGCTTCATCCCAGCGATCGAATACAACACCCGAAACGAAATTCATCAAGGCATGGCAACAAATCGAGACAGCAGCTCAAACCATAACCCAAGTTCTTTACTACCGCTCACAAAACCTATGGTAGTCCATGCAGTCGGGCAGAAAATTCCAGAGACACCAAAACAACAGCAAAGTCGACACTCTGCAACATTTCACTCTTAGAAATCCTTTATTTTTCCTTCTCGCTGAAATATCCATCATCCGCCTTGATGGTGAATCCTCGGAAACAAGCATCGCAAGCGCAACAAATTGCGTCGGAACAATGGCAGCGAGACTCCAGCAAACTCCATTGCAAAGCAGAAGGAAGAATAGAGTAACACCCACCAGACAGTTTGGAATAGAAAATGCCAGATACTCTGATTTTGATGCAGTGAACCAGAAAGGATGCACCTCCCCGGGTTTAACCTCATACGTCCCCGTCAATCCGAACCAATTACCAATTCCACACAGAATGTCCATCGACTTTTCATGCGCCGCCTCCCGCCACCTTATCTT
>CALLVV010000016.1 GCA_938012815.1 uncultured Propionibacteriaceae bacterium | reverse complement strand
ATGCGCAGCACCCGCCACGGATCCTTGCTGGCCCATTCATCCCCGTCAGAGCCGAGCAGGGCCTCGTCGGCGGTCGGCACCTCCTCATGGGCCTGGCCACGAAGCATAACGGCTCCCTGTCGGCGTTCGGTCATCGATCTCCCCTTTCAGGCAAGCCAGCGGCGAAGGCCGTCGATGCAGGTTCTCAGGTGTTCGGCGGGACAACGTTCGTCGTCGCGGTGGGCCAGCGACGAATCCCCGGGACCGTAGTTGACCGCAGGAATCCCGAGTGCGGAGAAACGGGACACGTCGGTCCAGCCATACTTGGGAAACGCCTCCCCGCCGACCGCGTCGACGAAATCCTGCGCGAGCGGCCTGTCCAGCCCGGGCCGGGCCGCCGGGGCGATGTCAGTCACCTCGAACGAATATCCCTCGAAGACCTCCTTCAAATATCCAAGGGCCTCGTCGGCGCTCTTGTCGGGCGCGAACCGATAGTTGATCTCCACCCACGCCTGAGACGGGATGACGTTGCCCGCCACTCCCCCGCTGATGCGAACGGCGTTGAGACCCTCTCGGTACTCCAAGCCCTCCACCTCGATCCGCTTCGGCTCGTGGGACGCGAGCCGGGCGAGCACCCCTGCCAGGCCGTGGATGGCGTTCTTCCCCATCCAGGACCGGGCGCTGTGGGCGGCCCTGCCCTCGGCGGTGATCCTGATACGGATGGTTCCTTGGCACCCCCCCTCGACCCGGGCACCGGTCGGTTCCATGAGGACGGCAAAATCCGCCTCGAGCAGGTCGGGACGGTTGCCCGCCAGCCGCCCGAGGCCGTTGAGGGAGGCATCCACCTCCTCGTGGTCGTAGAACACCCAGGTGACGTCGAAGCGGGGCTGGTCGAGTTCACACGCAAGCTTCAGCGCGACCGCCACCCCACCCTTCATGTCCACGGTTCCCCTGCCGTGGATCACGACGCCGTCAGGGGTCTCCTCCACCGTGCTCGGCAGGTTGCCGGTCACCGGAACGGTGTCCAGATGACCGGCTATCAGCACCCGTTGCCCGCGGCCGAGCCGGGTCCTGGCAACCACACAATCGCCGTCGCGCGCAACCTCGAGATGGGGCTGGGCACGAAGCATCTCCTCCACCAGATCCGCGAGTCGTTTCTCGTTCCCGGAAACGCTCTCGACGTCGACGACGGCGCGCAGCAGTGTCACGAGATCGGTACTGGGATCGAGCTTCATGGCCTCGAGCCTACTGCCACGAACTCGTCAGCGCTCGTAGTCGGGGTTCTCGCCGTCACGCCAGAGAGGACCGGACCAGCCGGCCGGGTCTCCCACGGGTGAAGGCCCGGCCAGATGTCGTTGTCAGGTACGTTCACTAAACTGGCCCGCATGACTGACGTGCTTCGCCAAGGCTGGGGCTGGGGCCTTGCCACCGTTCACAACTCCGGTTCCGTTCTTGACGTGTTCTACCCAGAGCCACGAATCGGTGACGAGATCGCCAAGGAGGCTCCCGCCCCGTTGGTGGCGGCACAGCTCACCGATGATCTGCGCCAGGTGAGCGTCAAGGTGGTGTGCGTGGTCATCAATCTCGACACAGCCCCCGAGAACACCGAGGACGCCTACCTGCGTCTGCATCTTCTCAGCCATCGCATGGTCCAGCCCCACGCGATCAATCTCGACGGCATCTTCGGCAAGCTGCCGAACAACGCCTGGACCAGTCGAGGCCCGGTTCGGGTGGAGGACGTCGCCAACATCCGCACCACCCTCCGCGGGCGGGGTGAGACGTTGCAGGTCTTTGGGGTGGACAAGTTCCCACGCATGACCGACTACGTCATCCCCCCCGGGATACGGATAGGGGATGCGGATCGGGTGCGGCTGGGAGCGCACCTGGCGTCCGGCACCACCGTGATGCACGAGGGTTTCGTCAACTTCAACGCCGGCACCCTGGGGGCCTCCATGGTCGAGGGACGAGTCTCCGCCGGGGTGGTCGTCGGCGACGGTTCCGACATCGGCGGCGGCGCCTCCATCATGGGCACTCTCTCCGGTGGCGGTAGGGAGGTGATCCGCATCGGTGAACGCTGCCTGCTGGGTGCGGAATCCGGCATCGGGATCTCGTTGGGCGACGACTGCGTCGTGGAGGCGGGGCTTTATGTGACAGCGGGCACGAAGGTGGAACTTCCCGACGGCCGCGTGGTCAAGGCGCGGGAGCTCTCCGGGATTTCTGGTCTGCTGTTCCTGCGCGATTCGCAGTCGGGAAGAGTGGTGGCAAGGCCACGCCGGGGCAGCACTGTTGAACTGAACGACGAACTGCACGCCAACTGACATGCGTAAGAGGACAGCAATCATCCTGGTAGTGACACTCGTAGTGGTGGGCGCCCTCGGTTTCGGGGCCTGGAAGGGCTACGAGTGGCTCGTCACCCGCATGATCCCGAACGCCTGCTACCTGCAGGTCGAGGGAGCGGAGGAGCCGCTCCGACTCACCAACGAGCAAGCGAGGAACGCGTCCATCATCGTCGCCGAGTCCTACAACCGTGGCCTGTCGGAACAGGCAGCGGTGATCGCGCTCGCGACGGCTTGGCAGGAGTCAGGGCTGCGGAACCTCAATTACGGAGACCGCGATTCCCTCGGCCTTTTCCAGCAGCGTCCCTCCTACGACTGGGGCACCAAGGAGCAGATCCTGGATCCCTGGTACAGCTCCGGGCGGTTCTACGAGGAACTGGTCAAATTCGACGACTGGGAGAGCACCGACGTCAACGACATCGCCCAGAAGGTGCAGCGTTCCGGGCATCCCGAGGCATACAGGAAACACGAAACCAACGCACGCGCCCTCGCTGGAGCCTTCCGGGGTTCCCGGGAAGGCACCTTCACCTGCATCAACCGGGATGCCACAGGCACCGATCACGGCGCCCTGGACAAGGTGGCATCCACCGTTCCCGGTGTCAGCCTCCAGGACAACGGTTCCGAACTGGTCATGACCGCGAACAACGCCGGCGCCGCATGGTCGGTCACCCAGCTGGCCCTGGCGAACACATCTGAGCTCGGCGTTGAGAAGGTCGTCGTCGGCGGAAACGAGTGGAAGCAGGGGGAACAAGCCTGGAAGGGCGTCCAGCCGGTTTCCGGCGATTCGGTGACGGTGACCATGAACCTCAGGTCGTGACCCCCGCCGGGCCGAGAATGGACTTGATGTCCCACATCCTCAAGGCCCGGGAGAAAACAATGTCGCTGAATCGACGAACCCTGATTCTCGCAGGTCTGGCGGCCGCTGCGGTGAGCGGTTGCTCGGCCGAACCCAAGGTGGAAACGCTGAAGGGAAACTCCGCATACGTGGCACAGAATCCGGACCATCCCCTGGCCAGAGTCGTCGCCGCCGCCTCGCAGCAGATCGGTTGGCGGCTACTCACACAGGGCGACCACACGGGAAACCAACTGCTTTCCCCGGCCTCGTTGTGTGCCGCTCTGGCCTTGGTCGGTCTCGGCGCCACGGGGGATTCCGCGACGAGCCTGGACGAGCTGTTCGGGATGAACTCCGAGGACCGGGCGGCCGGCATCAGTGCCCTGCGGGCTGGCCTGACGGACTACGCTTCCCTTCCGGAAAGCATCGACGCGAATAACCCACCCGAGAAACCGATCATCAACTTGGCGTCGCGTCTCCTGATCTGCAGTGACATCCAGCCCACATCTCCTTTCCTGGATGCCATCCGGAAACATTTCGACGCCTCGGTGGAGAAGGTGAAGAACTCCGATGCCCAGACCAACCTGGATGCTTGGGCGAAGAAGAATACTGCGGGGCTGATCGAGAAATCAGGAATCCAGATCGACCAAGGAACAGCACTGGTGGTGCAGGATGCCTTGCTGTTCGCTTCTCGCTGGGAAACGCAGTTCACGTCCGACGACACCCCCCTCGCCTTCACCACCGGGGACGGGAAGACCGTGGAGATCAAGGCCCTGTCGGACAGCTTCTCCGTCCGGGCGGCCTCCGGGCAGGGTTGGCAGGCCGTTCGGCTGCCCTACGACGACAATCTCGCCATGGATGTCATCCTCCCAGAACGGGGGATCCACCCGTTGAGCTGGGACTCCCACGTGTTGCAGGAGGTGCACGAGAAGCTGGGTCTGGCCGCCAAAGGCGAAGTCGATGTCACCATGCCCCCGGCCGACCTGACTGTGAAACGCAACCTCAAGGAAGAATTTGACCAGTTGGGGGTGAACTTCAATCACCTCGATGGCATCTTTGACGGAGCGACAGCCGACCAGGTGGTTCAGCAGGTGCGTCTCCAGGTGAATGCGAAGGGTACCGTCGGCGCAGCCCTGACGGAGTTTGGGACCGATGGGAGCGCTCCCATGGAAGCGCCGCCGCCAACCAAGCTCGTGGTGGACCGGCCCTATGTGATGCGGGTGTTGGACGTCCGCAAGGGCTGGCCACTGTTCCTGGCCGTGGTATCAAATCCCGAGGCGAAATGACCCGGCACCGGAACCACCTGAGCCAACCGGTGCCCGGGTTCCGGCCGGATCCCGACCCGACCGGTGTCAGTGATCCTGCTTTTGCTCCATCAGCCGGGCGGCGGCGGAAGCGATCCGCTCATCCGTGGCGGTGAGGGCAATGCGGACGTGGAAGCTGCCAGCAGTTCCGTAGAAATCCCCCGGGGCGGCGAGAATCCCACGTCGCGCGAGCCACGCGATGGTGTCCCGGCACGGTTCGTCGCGGGTGACCCACAGGTACAGCGATCCCTCGGAGTCGTCCACCCGGAAACCCGCAGCCTCCAAGGCGGGTCGAAGCACGGCCCTCCTGGCAAGGTAACACTGCCGCTGCTGTTCCACGTGCTCCTGATCCGCCAGCACGGCCGCCAGTGCAGCCTGGACCGGGCCGGGAACCATCATGCCGAGATGTTTGCGGGCCTGCACCAGGTCCTGCACCACCACAGGGTCGCCCGCCACGAACCCAGCGCGGTATCCGGCGGCGTTCGAACGTTTCGAGATGGAGTGCACCGCCAGCAACCCGGAGAGGTCACCGCCGTTGACACTCGGATCCAGGACGCTCGTGGCCTCCCTCTCCCAGGCGAATTCGCCGTAGCACTCGTCGCTGGCCAGCACGGCCCCCTCGCGGCGAGCCACCGCCACCCATGCGCGCAGTCGCTCCAAGGAAAGGATGCGACCCGAAGGGTTCGCTGGCGAATTGATCCATATCAGCCTGGTCCCGGCGGGCAGGGCCTCGGGATCGTCACAGGCAACGGACTTGGCGCCGGCCGCCCGGGCCCCGACCTCGTAGGTGGGGTAGGCGATCTCGGGATGAACCACGACATCACCGTTCCCCAAACCGAGAAAGGTGGGTAACCAACCGACCAGTTCCTTCGTACCGATCACGGGCAACACGGAGTCGTGCCGCAGACCGCACGCGCTCCATCGGCGTTCCAGGTAGTCGACGATGCCGTCACGCAGTTCCGGAGTGCCCCACACCGTGGGGTATCCGTGGGCATCCGACGCGGCGACCAACGCATCCGTGGCGATTCTCGGTGTGGGATCCACCGGGGTTCCGACGGACAGGTCCACGATTCCCCCTGGATGCTCACCGGCCACGCGCCTAGCCTCCACCAAGGAATCCCAGGGAAAATCGGGAAGTCGCTTCGCCAGAGACATCATTCGCCCCGCGGGGGGAGCTGCTCGATCGTCGGGTGGTCGTGGTCGACGGGACCGAGGCGGGCGGCCCCGCCGGGTGAGCCGAGGGTTTCGAAGAACTGGGCGTTGATGTCGAGGTACTCCTCCATGTCCTCGGGCAGGTCGTCCTCGTAGTAGATGGCCTCCACCGGGCACACGGGTTCACAGGCTCCGCAGTCCACACATTCCTCGGGATGGATGTAGAGCGTCCGGTTGCCCTCGTAGATGCAATCAACGGGACATTCCTCCACACAGGCCCTGTCCTTCACGTCGACGCACGGCAGGGCAATGATGTAGGTCACTTCACTCCTTCTGATTCTTCCGCGAGAAGCTTAGCGCGCGGCACCGGATTTGATCTCCGCCCGAAGAACCTCAGGAGGAGCAGGTGACCTTGTCCCCCGCGGCGTACTTCCACGAGTAGTCCTCGGTTTTGGCCACCTCCCCGTTCTTGTAGAACAGCCGTTTCCAGGTAGCCGTGAAGCCCTGAATAGGGGCCTGGGGCTCACAGCCCGGGGTGCTCACGACGCGTTCTCCGCCCGAGTAGTAGTTGGACTTCACCGGCTCCGTCGAGTCCACCTTGTCCCAAGTTGGACGGGACCAGATCCGAAAGGTGAGGCTTCCCTTGCTGCCCGACGTGGAGGGGGTGTTCAGGCCTTGGATGTAGGCCGGGTAGTCGGTGTTGTTCTTGAACTTCATGTCGAAGCTGCCGTAATAGATGGTGGCCTCACGCCCCGCCGGATAGCGGTCGAAGTACAGCGTGTGGGGCCGGTGTTCGACGTCCTCGTAGCCGGCGAAGAAACCGGCGTTGTACATGGTGGTTGCCGCCTGGGAGATGCCGCCACCGGATTCCTTGACCAGCAGGCCGCCGTTGATGACGTAGCCGTCGGTGAAACCATTGGCCGGGGTGCGGGGGCCCAGGGTGTCGTTGAGGCTGAACGTCTCGCCAGGCAGGAGGACCTTGCCGTTGATGAGCTCGGCTGCCCGCCCCAAGTTCTTGTTCCGGTAGTCGGCATGCGGATACTCAGTGGTGAATTCCCCGATCACCTGAGTGGGTTTGAGGGCTTCCGCCCGTTCTGTGGAGAACTCCGCAGACCCTTCAAGCACCTCAACTGTGGTGACCCGGGCCTCACCGCTCTGGGCTGCGGCCTTGGTGACGCCCTCCGCCAGGCCCTTCATGTCAACCTGCTGGCCGCCCTCAGCGGGGACAACCTCGATGGCGTCACCCTTGAGGGTGTAGCTGGCGTTCTTGCCCTCCACCAGGCCAAGGCCGGCACGGGCTTCGGCGGTCACCTTCAACAGCTGCTCCGGACTGAGGTGCGGAACCAGCTTGCCGCCCTCGACCGCGAAGGTGGTGACCGCGGCGATCTGCTCCGGACTCACCTGGAAGCTCTTGTCGCGAGCCTGCACCGTGACGGGACCGGAAAGCGCCGGGGTCGCGAAGCTCGCGACCGCTTCGTCCACCATTGCCGACGTGACGGCGGGCGCCTGCGTCTTCGTGACGACCGCAACCTCGCGGGTACCCGATTTCATGGCCTCGGCGACCGACGCACTGGTGGCATCCACGTCCAGGACCGCCGAGTCGGTGGACTCGGTGCGGCTGACCGCGCCGTCCACGAAGGCGAGGGTGGCGTCGATACCCTCCACCGTGAAGACCGGTGCCTGGGTGGTCAGCGTCTCCTTGAGTTTCTCGGAGTCGACGTTCTTCGGCAGCTCCGTCGGGACGCCGCCGAGCAGGGTCTTGAACACGTCAACCGGGTTCAGACTCGCGCCCCCGGCCGCTTTCACGGCACCTGCGTAGTCAAGACTCAAGCCGCTCTCCAGAGGCGCCAGTTCAACGGAGTGCCCCTTGCCGTCGGTCATGGTCATCGCCGCCTCGTACCGAGCCCCCAACTCGGTGCGCAGGCGCTGCTCGGCATCGGCGGGATGCAACCCCCCGATCGCTACTCCTTCAACCGTGGTGTTGGCGGGCACCTTGTCGCCAGCCATCAAATAGGCTGCCGCGTAGGCACCACCCAACAGCACGACGAGTCCGACGCCGCCTCCTATCAACCACTTTCTGCGTCGCGATGGGGGTTTCTTGCTGGTCAACTCCGGTCCTTCTCTTGTCACCAATTGCGGGAAACGAGCCCGCCCCATGGTACGCGAGTAGGCTGGCACGTTGGCCGGGGACCGGAGGAGGGAGACGACGTGGGAATCGGAGCACGGCTGAGAGCAACCGGATTGCCCCGCACCGCATGGGTGCTGGCGACCACGACCTTTCTGATCGCCGTCGGTTTCGGGGTCGTGATCCCAGTGCTGAGCCCCTTCGCACGTACCTTCGGTGCCGACAACTTCCAGCTCGGGCTGGTGGTCTCCATGTTCGCCTTGATGCGGCTCGTCAGCAGCCCGTTCGTCACCCGAATCGGGCAGGCCGTGGGAGAACGCAACGCGATCACCCTGGGAATGGTCATTGTGGCCACCACCACCTTCGGGGTGGCGTTGTCCCCCAACCTGTGGTGGATGATAACGGTGCGGGCCCTCGGCGGGATCGGTTCCGCGATGTTCACCATCGCGGCCATGAATCTGCTGATCTCCACCACCCCACAACATCTGAGGGGGCGCGCCTCAGGCCTGAACCAGGGAGGTTTCCTACTCGGCAACATGGCCGGACCCGCCATCGGGGGTCTGCTGGGTTCGATCTCCCTGCACGCGCCCTTCTATTTCTATTCAGGGATGCTGTTGGTTGCCGGGTTGTTCGCCCTGCTGTTACTCCCGGCCAGGTGCGACCCCTTGCCGACCGCAGCGAAGGAGCCGTTGACGTTCTGGAAAGTCTCGAGGGACATCCGCTACCGGGCCGCCTGTCTTCTTGGATTCGCCCAAGGCTGGCAGTCGATCGGGGTGCGCTCCGCCCTGATTCCGGTGATCATCACCGAGGTGTACGCCCTGGAAACCGGCTGGACCGGGATGGCCTTCGCGATCGCAGCGATGTTTCAGGCAGTGGCGCTGACCCCGGCCGGGCTGGCCACCGACCGGATCGGTCGCAAACCCGTGATGGTGACGAGCGGATTGGTGTGCGGCCTGTCGGCCATCGCCATGCCCTTCGCACCCGGGATCTGGGTGCTCATCCCGCTGCTGTGTCTCTACGGAATTGGCGCGGCCATGCAGGGCACCGCCCCCGCCGCCGCTGTGGGCGACGCCTCAGGTGGGCGTGGTGGCCCCCCGGTTGCCGCCTACTCCATGATCATCGACCTGGGGGCGATCATCGGGCCCGTCGCCGTCGGCCGCCTGGTGGATGTCACCAACTACCAAGTGGGTTTCGCTGTCGGGGGTGCGCTTCTGCTGCTGGGCAGCTTCACCGCATCCCTGATCCCAAGGAAACTGGACCGGTCCTTCCTGAACCCGTCGGTTCCCGAGGGCGACGACAACTGAGAGGTCAGTGTTCGAACTCGATCCCCAAGGCCCTCAGGAGGGGCCAAGACTCTGCCGGGCTCAGCTTCAGTCCCTTCGTCCGGTTCTCCCTGGGATCGAACACGTAGCCGAAGGAGCCGACAAGGCTGGCTCCTTCGAGATCGGTCTGGTTGAATCTGGTCCCCTGTAGATCGCAGTTGCCCATCCCGGCGTTCGTGAGCCGGGACTCGGAGAAATCGGCCTCGCGGATCGAGCAGTCGGTGAAACGGCACCGCGCCAGATCCACACCCACGAACCAGCAGAAGTCCATGTTGCAGCGCACGAACTCCAACGGACACGCAGCGAACCTATTGACATGTGCCAGTGCCCAGTTGATCCCGGAGAGCTTCGCGCCGGTGAACCTGCACTCCCCCAGGTTGGCATCCGTCAGGTCTGCACCGGAGAAGTTGCAGTCCTCGAAGCGGCACTCGGTGAAGGAAGCGCCGACCAGCACCGCCCTTTCCAGGTTCACGCCCTTGAAAACGCAGTTCTCGAACTCGAAACCCCGCAACCCGGCCCCGGGCAGGTTTCCCTCGATCACAGTGTCGGTCACCAGGCCCGGAGGGGCACCTGTCAGTTCCGCCAGGGACAGTGCGGGCACCGGGTCACCATACCTTGATGCGGAAGGGCAGGCTCAGCACGCCGTAGATGGGGAGCCCGGCCAGGTCGGCGGCCCGCATCAGCAGGTCGTCGGCCGTCGGGACGGCGATCCGGGCGGATTCGGCGCGGTGTTCGCTGGAGCGTGCGGGGATGATCCTCTCCAGCACGGATCCGGCCCCGATCCTAACCGGGGTGGCCTCTTCCGGGTCGATGTCCGCCAGCGCGCAGGCACGCCGCCAGGCCAGGCGCCAGTCCCCGACGCGATCAACCAAGCCCCGTTCGCAGGCATCAGCACCGCTCCACACCCTGCCCTTGGCCAGCGCTTCCAGGTGCTCGTAGTCCATGGAACGGTCCTGCGCGGCCAAGCTCGTGAACTGCTGGTAAATGCGGTCGAGTTCCGCGTTGAGACGATCCCAGTCCTCAGAGGAGAACTCCGTGGCCGAGCTCAGCATCCCCGACGCCGCCCCGATCCGGATCGGCTCCCGTTTCAGCCCCAGTTTCTCGTAGAGCCCACGGGTTACGAACTTGCCCGCCAGGACACCGATGGAACCCGTCAGCGTGGTCGCGTAGGCGACG
>CALLVV010000015.1 GCA_938012815.1 uncultured Propionibacteriaceae bacterium | reverse complement strand
AGCTGGCTGCTGCTGTCCGAGATGTTCCCGCTGAGGACACGTTCCTTCGCGATGGGATTCCCCGTGTTCATGCTGTGGCTCGTGAACGGCTTGGTCACGCTGGGATGCCTGCCGGTGGTGACCGCGGTCGGGGTTGGGCCGACCTTCGGGATTTTCGCCCTGCTCGACGTGACCGCGATCTGGTTCATGGTGCATTGCCTTCCCGAGACCTCCGGTAAGACGTTCGAGACCGTCGAGGCCGAGTGCCGCGCCCACAGGGAGTGGACAACCCGGAATCCTGCTCATCGCGCCCGTTTTGTGGGGCGTGCCGGAGTTTCATCTGTCCCGGCAGGCCCCTTCTGGCAAGCTTTGACCTCATGACCCACGCTCACATCGCCGGATCGATCCACGCCGACGTCGCCAAAACGGGACCGCAGTGGCTCACGCTGCCCGAGGACCTGAATCAGTTGCGAGCGGAGCTGTGGCCCACCGGGACCGATCGGGACGAGATGGGGCGCATCGTGATCGGTGGGGTCCCCCTGACGCGGGTCGCGTCCGAGCAGGGCACACCCGCCTATGTGATCGACGAACAGGATTTCCGCGCCAGGTCGCGGGCATTTCGCGACAACTTCGCAGGATGGCGGGTCTACTACGCGGGAAAGGCCTTGCTGACCCGGGCGGTGGCGCGCTGGGTGGCCGAGGACGGGCTCCACATGGACGTGACGACCATGGGGGAGATGCGGATCGCCCTGTCCGGGGGGATGCCCGCGGAGCGGCTCGGGTTCCACGGCAACAACAAGTCGGCGGAGGAGATCCGTTTCGCCCTGGAGCAGGGGGTCGGGCGTATCATCGTCGATTCCTTCCACGAGATCGACCGCATCGAGACCGCTTGCCGGGAGCTCGGGAGCACGGCCCGTGCACTGGTGCGGGTAACCACCGGGGTGGAGGCCCACACGCACGAGTACATCGCGACGGCCCACGAGGACCAGAAATTCGGTCTGTCCATCCTCGGTGGCCACGCCTTGGCGGCGTTGGTGCGGTGCCAGTCGTCGCCCTTCATCGAGCTGCGTGGCATCCACAGCCACATCGGTTCACAGATCTTCGAGACCCACGGCTTCGAGGTGGCGATCCGTCGCACGTTGCGGCTGGCGGAGCAGTTCCGTGTCGCCACCGGGGTGGAGCTGGCGGAGCTGGACCTCGGGGGCGGATTCGGAATCGCCTACACGGAGGCCGATTCACCCATGCCGACCGATGCCCTCGCCCGGGCCTTCGAGGAGATCCTCGACCACGAGTGCCGGGGGTTCGGGTTGAAACGCCCCCAGCTCAGCATCGAACCCGGCCGCGCCATCTGCGGTCCGTCCGGGGTTGCCCTGTACGAGGTCGGGACCGTGAAGGCCGTGGAGCTGGAGAATGGGCGTTCACGTACCTATGTTTCTGTCGACGGGGGCATGAGCGACAACATCCGGCCCGCCCTGTACGCCGCCGAGTACTCCTGTGCCCTGGCGAACCGGACCTCGGAGGCCGAGCCCGTGTTGGCGCGGGTCGTAGGGAAGCATTGCGAGGGCGGTGACATTCTGATCCGGGACGTTTTCCTGCCCCGGGACATTCGTCCCGGTGACCTGATCGCAGTCCCTGGCGCCGGGGCGTATTGCCGATCCATGGCCAGTAACTACAATCAGGTTCCGAAACCGCCCCTGCTGGCGGTGCGCCGGGGGGAGACACGAACGCTTCTCAGGCGGGAGACCCTGGAAGACCTGATGCGACTTGACGTAGGGGAGTGAACATGGCTGAGGAGACTTCGCCGTTGAAGGTGGCGCTGCTCGGCGCCGGTGTAGTGGGTTCCCAGGTGGCCCGGATACTGGGCCAGGAGGCGGAGTCCTTGCGTCAGCGCATCGGCCGGCCCTTGGAGCTCGTCGGGATCGGGGTGCGCCGGCTCGACGTGGAACGCCCCGGAATCGATCCCGACCTGTTCACCACGGATGTGCACGGCCTCGTCACGCGCGGCGACCTGGACCTGGTGGTCGAGGTGATCGGCGGCATCGAGCCCGCGCGGAGTCTGCTCACCGAGGCCATGAACGCGGGGGCCTCCGTGATCACCGCCAACAAGGCGCTGCTGGCCGAGGATCTGGCGCGGCTGAGCGCGACCGCCAAGAAGAACGGCGTCGACCTCTACTACGAGGCGGCGGTGGCGGGAGCCATTCCGATCATCCGACCACTCCGGGAATCCTTGGTCGGGGACGAGATCCGCGCGGTCATGGGAATCGTCAACGGCACCACCAACTACATCCTCGACCAGATGACCACCAATCACCTGAGCTTCGACGTGGCGCTGCGCCAGGCCCAGGAACTCGGGTTCGCGGAGGCTGATCCCACCGCCGACATCGAGGGCAAGGACGCCGCCGCGAAGGCCGCGATCCTGGCCGGGTTGGCATTCCACACCGAGGTGCATAGCTCCGAGGTCTTCTGCGAGGGCATCTCCTCCGTCACGGAGGCCGACATCCGGGCCGCCGATCAGATGGGCTGCGTGGTGAAACTGCTCGCCGTCGCCAAACTGGCCGACGACGACCGGGTCATCGTCAAGGTCCATCCCGCCATGGTTCCGAAAACCCACCCGCTGGCTTCAGTTTCCGGGGCCTACAACGCGATCTTCGTCGAGTCGGTCGAGGCCGGGCAGCTGATGTTCCTCGGACAGGGAGCGGGAGGCGCTCCCACCGCCTCCGCGGTCATGGGAGATGTGGTCACCGCGGCACGCAATCGGGTGCGGGGAACCGCTGGCCATCTCGGAACCGGATACACCAAGCGCGAGGTCGCCCCCATCGGGGATGCGACCAGCCGCTACTACATTCGTTTCCAGGTGGAGGACAAGCCGGGTGTGCTGGCCAAGTGTGCCACCATCTTCGGCGCTCACCGGGTTTCCCTGCAAACCTGCCAGCAGTCCTATCTGGAAGGCTTGGGACGCACCGATGGTTTCACCGCGGAGTTGAACTTCATGACCCACGACGCGCGTGAACAGGATCTCCAGGACGTCGTCGCGGCACTTCATGAGGCTTCTTTCGTCGGGGACTCCATCGACTCCATGCGCATCGAGGGCAAGTGAGGCTCACCGTACGGGTACCGGCCACCACCGCCAATCTGGGACCGGGGTTCGACTGCGTAGGGTTGGCCGTGAACTGGTTCGACGAGCTGACCCTGGATGTGTCGGAATTCGGGGGGATCGGCGTCGAGGTGACCGGTGAAGGCGCCCACCAGGTGCCGCGCGACGAGTCCCATCTCGTGCTCTCCACGCTGCTGTACGCCCTACGCCAATGGGACGCGGACCCTCCCGGCGGTTTGTGGCTCACGGCGCACAACACGATTCCACACTCGCGTGGACTCGGTTCTTCCGCTGCAGCCATCGTGGCGGGCTGTGCACTCGCTCACGGCATCGCTTTTCCCGGTGAGGAGTTGGACCGGGGCGAACTGACCCGGATCTCCAGCTTTCTGGAGGGGCATCCGGACAATGCGGGTGCAGCGGTCTGGGGCGGCGCGGTCCTGGCATGGCTGGATGGTGAACGAGTGGAACTGATCCGGTTGCGACCTGCTGAGGGTTTGCGATGCCTTGCATTTGTTCCCGACCTGGAGGTTCGCACCGAAGGGGCCCGGGCGGTGCTGCCCGATGTGGTCTCCCGGAGGGATGCCGTCGCCCAGGCAATCGCGGCGGCCTCCCTGCCCATGGCTCTTGAACAACGTCCCGATCTGCTGCTGTCCGCCACGAGGGACCGGCTGCACCAGTTCCACCGGTCCGAACTGATGCCGGCCTCTTGGTCGTTGCTGCGCAGGCTGCGGGAAGCAGGGGTGCCTGCGACCATCTCCGGGGCGGGGCCGACCGTGTTCGCGGTTGGGCTGGAGAACCAGCTTGCGGCTTCGGAAACCATCGAGCACGAGGGGTTCCAGCGTCGCGATCTCGGGATCGGTGGAGGAGTGCAGCTCCTGGGTTGAAACCGGCCAGGACGAGTCATCCCGGCTGGGTTCCGGCGGGACGCCGGCCGCCGCCCCGAAGAACAGTACTGATCGGGCAGCCGGAGGGCTCCCGAACCGAGTTGGCCTCCGCCGTCGGCGCTCCTACCCGCGGACCCTCCGGACCAGTGCCTCGGAAACGTCCCGGCTCCCTTCACCGTAATACCCGCTGGGGAGGGACCGGGGTTTCGTGTTATCATTTCCGCAGTCACTTGAGCGGCGCCAGTGGCGGATTATTTTCCCACCGTGAAATGAGCGCCTTGACTACACACTTCACCGGTTGGGCATTTCCCCACGCCACCGGTTTCCTGAGCAAGGAAGGCATTCCGTGACCGAATCCGGTTCCAACTCCCTGGCAGACCTGAAGCTCCCGGAGCTCAAGAAGATGGCAGCCGGGATGGGCATCAAGGGCACCTCCGCGATGCGCAAGGGCGATTTGATCGCCGCCATCTCCGGCGGGGTCAACATCCCGGCCAAGTCCGAACATCCAGCCCGTGCCCCGCGTCCCAGGAGGACGGTCGAGGCCGAGCCGCGACTTCCGGTGGAGGTTCCGGAGCGCCCCGCACCCGAACCTCCCGAGGCGGAAAGAACGAACCGTGAATCCTCTGCCCAGCAATCCCAGTCGCGGACGGAGGGTGAGGGGCTCAGTCGCAATCGGCGTCGCCGTGAGCGCAACAAGGAAAGGGATCGCGCGGCCCAGGAGGCAACGAACGAGGAGGTTGGGGAGCGGCTCGCTGCTGCCCTCGGTCAGACCGGCGCTCCCACCGCGGCCCCGGTCCTGGCCCCTGCCAGCGCCGGGGCGGGTCGTTTCGAGGACGACAACGAGGGGGGGCGCCGCGGAAGACGTCGCCGCAACCGCGACCGCCAGAACCGTCGTAACCGCGGCTCCGGTGGCATGGATCGTTTCGAGAACGAGCCCACGGTATCCGAGGATGATGTGCTCGCGGCCGTTTCCGGAATCGTTGACATTCTCGACAACTATGCCTTTGTGCGCACCACCGGGTATCTTCCCGGCCCGAACGACGCCTACCTGCCACTGGCGATGGTGCGCCGCTTCGGATTGCGGCGGGGAGATGTGATCGTCGGTGCCATCCGCACCCCCCGGGAAGGCGAGCGCAAGGAGAAGTACAATCCGCTGGTGCGGATCGATTCCGTCAACGGGGACGATCCGGAAAAGGCGAAGCAGCGCCCCGAGTTTGCGAAGCTGACGCCTCTTTACCCCCAGGAGAAGCTCCGCCTCGAAACGGTCAACACGCAACTGACCGGTCGCGTCATTGATCTGGTGGCTCCGATCGGCAAGGGGCAGCGCGGCCTCATCGTTTCCCCGCCCAAGGCGGGCAAAACGATGGTGATGCAGGCCATCGCAAATGCGATCTCGGCCAACAACCCCGAGGTTCACCTCATGGTGGTTCTCGTCGATGAACGGCCCGAGGAGGTCACCGATTTCCAGCGCACCGTTTCCGGCGAGGTGATCGCGTCCACCTTCGACCGCCCCGCCGAGGACCACACGGTGGTCGCGGAACTGGCCATCGAACGCGCAAAACGTCTCGTCGAACTCGGTCATGACGTGGTGGTCCTGCTCGACGGCATCACCCGCCTGGGTAGGGCGTACAACTTGGCCGCCCCGGCTTCCGGACGCATCCTCTCCGGTGGCGTCGACTCCGCGGCCCTCTACCCGCCCAAGAAGTTCTTCGGGGCGGCCCGCAATATTGAGAACGGCGGCTCCCTGACAATCCTGGCCACCGCTCTCATCGAGACGGGTTCCCGGATGGACGAGGTCATCTTCGAGGAGTTCAAGGGCACGGGCAACATGGAGCTCAGACTCGCCAGGCAGCTCGCGGACAAACGGATCTTCCCCGCGATCGACGTGGATTCCTCCGGAACCCGCCGCGAGGACCTGCTGCTCGGCCGCGACGAGTTGAACATCATCTGGAAGCTGCGGCGTGCGCTCTCCGGTCTCGACGACCAGGCCGCTCTGGAGACCCTGCTGGCCAGGATGCGCAAGACACAGAACAACCACGAGTTCCTGCTCAGCGTCCTGAAAACCACCCCTGCCCAGGAGGGCTGAGCCGGTCCTCTCCGAGCCGCCGGGATCGTTTTGATTCGGCGGCATCGGCTGGCACAATTGCACGCTGTGCCGGTTCACGTCCACCGAAGGTGCGGCGACCCGGGAAGAACACATATCTAGGAGAAGACCATGAAGCAGGGTATCCACCCCGATTACGTCGAGACCAAGGTTCACTGCACCTGCGGCAACACCTTCACCACCCGCAGCACCTCAAAGAAGGGGTCCTTGAACGCCGACGTGTGTTCCGAGTGCCACCCCTTCTACACCGGCAAGCAGAAGATTCTCGACACCGGTGGCCGCGTCGCCCGTTTCGAGCGAATGTACGCCAAGAACAAGAAGAAGTGAGTTCGCGGAGCCTGCGAAATTGTTTGAGAGCGCGGATCCCCTGATCGCCGAATACGATCGGCTTGAAGCCCAACTGGCAGACCCCGCGACACACGCCGACCCGGCGCTGATGCGCCGGGTCGGCCGTCGTTATGCGGCGCTGCGTCCCGTGGTCGAGGCCTTGGCCCTGTACCGCGGGCTGGCCGCCGACCGGGAGGCGGCACTCGAACTCGCCGAGCAGGACCCCACGTTTGCGGAGGAAGCCGAGATGATCGGGGCGCGGCTGGAGGAGACCGCGGCGCGGCTCACCCGGCTGCTGGCCCCAAGGGATCCGAACGATGACGCTGACGCGATTCTTGAGATCAAGTCGGGGGAGGGCGGTGAGGAGTCCGCGCTGTTCGCGGCCGATCTGCTGCGCATGTATCAACGGTACGCGGAACAGGTTGGCTGGCATCTCGAGGTGCTGGATTCCCAGGAAACGGATCTCGGCGGGTTCAAGTCGGTGACGGTGGCCGTCAAGGGAACCAGCATTGACGGGACCGGGCCCTACGGGAGGCTCAAGTTCGAGGGCGGGGTGCACCGGGTTCAACGCGTTCCCGTCACCGAGACCCAAGGGCGCATCCACACCTCCGCCGCCGGCGTTCTGGTCTCCCCGGATATTGAGCCGGAGGAGCTGGAGATCAGCGAATCCGACCTCAGGATCGACGTGTTCCGCGCGTCCGGACCCGGTGGTCAGGGGGTGAACACCACGGATTCTGCGGTCAGGATTACCCATCTCCCGACGGGAGTGGTGGTGAGCTGTCAGAACGAACGTTCCCAACTGCAGAATCGCGAACAGGCGATGCGTCTGCTGCGTTCCAGGCTTGCCTCCATCCGGGAGGCGAAGGCCGCGGAGGCGGCGTCCGCCGCCCGTCGGTCGCAGGTGCGCACGGTTGACCGTTCCGAACGGATCCGCACCTACAACTTCCCGGAGAACCGATTCGCCGATCACCGGATTGGTTTCAAGACCCACAACCTTGACCTGGTACTGGCAGGAGCTCTGGCGCCCGTGCTCGATGCACTGGCCGAGGCCGATCTGGCCGAGCAACTCTCTGGATCGGGCCGATGAGAGCCTGGGACTTGGTTCTGGAGGTCTCGGAGCAGCTGGCTGAGGCAGGCGTGACCAGTCCAGTGGCCGATGCCCGCTGGCTCGTCTGTCATGCTTTGGGATGCGATTCGGCTGCGCTGATTTTCCGTGACGCCTCATCCAGGGACCGCGACCGGGTGGCGGGTTTCGCGGCGCGGCGGAGAACCGGGGAACCGGTCCAGCACATCACGGGGTGGGCCCCGTTCCGTTACGAAACCCTCGCGGTGGGGCCGGGGGTATTCATTCCTCGTCCCGAAACAGAACTTCTGGTGGATGAGGTGCTCGCGTACCTGGCGGACCTGCCCGCAGGGGGACGCCGTGTGGTTGAGCTGTGTGCCGGGTCGGGGGCCATCACCCGGAGCCTCGCGAGGGAACGTGGTGGCCTGGAGCTGCACGCCGTGGAGCGTTCCTCCGACGCGTGGCCCTGGCTGCTGCGGAACCTCGAGGGTCTCGGGGTGGACTGCCGCAGGGAGGACATGTCCGAGGCCCTCCACGATCTCGATGCCCGGGTGGATGTCGTGGTGGCGAACCCGCCCTATGTTCCCACCGGCCTGCGCGGCCGGCTTCCGGCGGAGGTGGCCCACGACCCGGCCGAGGCGCTGTTCGGTGGTGAGGACGGGCTGGAAGCCATCCGGGTAGTCCACTCGGTGGCGCGCAGACTCCTGGTGCCGGGAGGCCTGGTGGCCATGGAACACGACCAGTCACACGCCGAGCAGGTCCGGGGAATCTTCTCCGACGGTTTCTCCGAGATCCGGACGGTACGCGACCTGGCAGGGTACCCCCGGCACCTCGTCGCCAGACGTGGCAGGATTGGCGGGTGAGTGAAACCGGGTCGAGGACGCTGCTCCTCGAGTTTGAAGCCGATGCCGCCCTCGAGGCCGCCCGGGAAGCGGTCGCGGAGGGGCAGTGTGTCGTCTTCCCAACTGACACCGTTTACGGGATCGGGTGTGCCGCATTCGACGCCAGGGCGGTCACGGGGCTGCAGGAGGCGAAGAACCGGGGGAGGGACATGCCGCCGCCGGTGCTGATAGCGGAGGCGTCAATGCTGCGCGCCCTCGCCGGTCAGGTCCCAGAGGCGGCCAGAAAACTGGTTGCGCGGTTCTGGCCAGGGGCGCTGACCATCATCGTCAAGGCGCAGCGGTCGCTTCCCCTGGACCTGGGGGAGACCCGGGGAACGGTTGCCGTCCGGGTTCCCGACCACGACCAGGCCCGCGCCCTGCTGCGCCGCACGGGTCCCATGGCCGTGAGTTCGGCGAACGTCTCCGGGCAGCCGGCCGCCACCACCGCAGGGGAGGCCCGCCGCATGCTGGCCGACGCCGTGGCGGTCTACCTGGACGGCGGGAGAGCCCCCGGGGGGGAGGCCTCCACGATCATCGACTTCACCAGCGACGAAAACGGACGGGTTCTCCGCCATGGGGCGATCGGTATCGAGGAGCTCCGTCAGGTGGTGCCGGAGCTGCGGGCTGGCTGATGCGCGAATACCTTCTCGTGCTGCTGGTCGCCACCGCCGCCACCTACCTGTTCGCGGCGGTGTGTCGTCAGCTCGCCCTGCGCTGGAACGCGGTGGCGAAGGTGAGGGCGCGCGACGTGCACACCAGTCCCAAACCCTATTTCGGCGGGCTCGCGATGTTCGGTGGGCTGGTCGTGTGCCTGATACTCGCCGTGAACATGCCGTTCCTGTCGCGATTCGCCACCGTCGGACACGACGCCCTGGTGGTGCTCCTGGCGAGCGGTCTGATCTGCGCCGTCGGGCTGGTCGATGATGTGGTCGAGCTGAGTCCGGTCGTGAAATTCGGCGGCCAGGTGCTGGCCGCGGGAGCGGCCGTGCTGGGAGGGGTCCGCATCTACTGGATTCCCCTGCCGAACGCAGTGCTGGCCCTCGACGACGCCAGCAGCATCCTGATCACGGTCATCTTCATCGCGGTGTGCGCGAATGCCGTCAACTTCGTCGACGGGCTGGACGGGCTGGCCGCCGGTTTGGTGGCGGTCGGAGCGGGGGCGTTCTTCGCCTACTCGTATGTGCTCGCCTACGAACAGGACCTGGCCCGGGCCACGACGGCGAGCCTGCTGACCGTGGCCACCCTCGGCATCTGTCTCGGGTTCCTCGGCCACAACTTCCAGCCGGCGCACATGTTCATGGGGGACGCGGGAGCCATGCTGCTGGGATTCCTGATGGCGATGAGCGCCATCTCGTTCACCGGCCAGGTGGATCCGAGCGCCCTCAGCCGGGATCACGACGACGTCCTGCCCGCCCTGCTCCCGGTGCTGCTGCCGTTCGCCACGATGGCCCTGCCCCTCAGCGACCTGGTCCTGGCCTGGATTCGCCGGACCGCGCGGGGCCAGCACCCCTTCAAGGCCGACAAGCACCACCTGCACCACAGGCTGGTTGCCCGGGGACACTCGCAGCGCGGGGTCGTGTTCATCATGTGTTCCTGGGGTGCGGTGATAGCGGGGGGTCTGGTCTGCACGGTGCTCCTGAACCACCCCGCTACGTGGTGGGCCATCGGGGTTTTCCTCGTGCTGCTGGTGCTGGTCACCGTCATGCCCGTCAGGCGTGGAACCGGGACGGCGAAACATGGCTGAACGTCGGGTCACGGGGGCCACCCGGCGGGCCCGGCAGATGATGATCGGCGGGCTGGTGGCCGGACAGGCGGTGGGGATCTCGGCGTGCGGACTGGCCTTGGCGACCGGTTCCCGGGCGGCGCTCATCGGGGCCGCGCTGGGATTCGCCGCAGTGGTCATCTTCTGCTCCGTGGGGCAGGCCGTCGAGGTCGTGGCCTGCGAGCTGGAACCCATCCAGGGCCTCGGAGTGGTGCTCGCGAGCTATGCGGTTCGCGTGGTGGGGATCGGAGCCGGTATCTGGTTCGTGACGAGTCATCCGCGGCTCGGACCCGCAACGGACAGGAACTGGCTGGCTATCGCGGTCATCGCAACAGTACTCGCCTGGACAACAGGCGTTGTCGTGGTGGCATCGCGGCAACGCGTACCCATTTACGACATTCACGACCAGAGCTGAAAAGTGCGGTTCTGGGGATGAATGCGGGGGAGTTTTCCGCTAGGCTCACTCCCGACATGGGCACCAGACCAGAACCCGAGGAGAAGCCCTCGCAGCAGCGAGGCACCGAGGACGGGATGGTCGTGCTCAGTTACATCCTGGCGGGTCTGCTCTTCTACGGAGGCCTGGGCTGGCTGGGCGATCATCTCTGGAAGACATCGTGGTTGCTGCCAATGGGCCTGATCCTGGGCCTGGCCTGCAGCACATATCTGATCATCAAGCGATATGGGAGCGGCACGTGAACCCTTGGCTTCTTCCGCTGGAGAGCGGTGGCGATGGCGGTTACACCCCGCCGAGCGTCAACGACTTCATCTTCGACACTCCCGTCATTCCCGGCACCCCCACCTGGATGAACAAACCCTTCTGGCAGGCCGTCATAGCGGCTCTGCTGGTGGTCCTGCTCTGGTGGCTGGCCTCGCGCCGCCTCAAGGTGCTGCCCCCCAAACGGCAGTTCTTTGCCGAGTACCTCTACGAATTCGTCCGCAACGGCATTGCCCGTGACATCCTCCACCACGACTACAGGCGCTTCCTGCCATATCTACTCGGCCTGTTCTCCTTCCTGCTGATCAACAACTGGTTCGGTGAAACCTTTGTTTTCATGCTCCCGACCTTCAGCAACGTCGGTTTCGCCTACGGCCTGGCTTTCCTGTCCTGGTGCGTCTATGTTGGGGCCGGGTTCAGGAAATTTGGCGCCGGTTTCTTGAAGCGCGCTCTCATTCCTGAAGGAGTTCCCGCGTACCTGCTTCCCCTGATAATGCCGCTGGAATTTCTGGCTACCTTTATTACCAGGCCCGTGACCCTCGCGCTGCGTCTGTTCGCAAACATGTTCGCCGGGCACCTGGTGGTTCTGGTGTTCGTGGTCGGAGGTTCTTTCCTGCTGACCTTCCAGAACAACCTCATGTACAACGTCTCCGGTGCCGTTTCGGTGATCTTTAGTTTCGCGATTCTGTTCCTGGAATTGTTCATCGGCGCATTGCAGGCCTACATTTTCACTGTACTAACCGCCCAGTACGTGTCAACCTCAGTCTCCGAGGCCCACTGATTCGAAAATCAGACTCCGTCACCAATCTCGGTGAGGAGCCGTCCGAAAGGAAAACCATGCAGACCCTCCTGGAAATCAACGGTTCGCTCAACATGATCGGCTATGCGATCGCAACCATCGCGCCGGCTCTGGGCGTCGCCTGGATCTTCGCCTCAGTCATCAACGGAACCGCTCGCCAGCCCGAGGCACGTGGCGCCATGATGAGCACGGCCTTCATCGGCTTCGCCGTCGTCGAGGCGCTCGCCATCATCGCCATCGCCCTGGCCTTCGTCCTCAAGTGAGGATTGACGTGGTCCCCCTGAATGGGGTGCTGCTCGAGTCCGGGATTGACCTCGGACCGCTTCTGCCCCATCACCTGTCCGAGGTCGTGGTCGGCATCATCTTGATGCTGTTGGTGTTCCTCGTCATGTGGAAGGCCGTCGTCCCTGCCTTCGAAAAGCTGTACGAGGAGCGTTACCAACGCATCGAGGGCGGAATCCGGCGGGCCGAGCAGGCCGAGGCAAAAGCGGAGGCTGCGCTATCGGAGTACAATGACCAACTCAACTCCGCACGTGAGGAGGCCGCGAGGATCCGCGAGGAGGCGAAGAACACCGGGGCGCAGATGCTGGCGGAGGCCCGGGAACGGGCCAGCAAGGAATCGGATCGCATTCTCGCCGCGGGCAGGGCTCAGTTGGAGGCCGAGCGTGCGCAGCTCCTGGCCGAGCTTCGTGGGGATATTGGTGGCCTGGCCACCACCCTCGCTGGCCGAATCGTCGGTGAGGCACTCACCGACGACGAGCGTGCCAACCGGACCATTGACCGCTTCCTGCAAGAACTGGAAACGGCAGGCACCCTCCGATGAAATCCCGCGACGTCGCCCTCAGCGCCTTCGACCCTGTGGTGGACGCCGTCCGGGTGGACGAGGCCATGGCCGAGGAGTTGTTCGCGGTTGTCGATCTGCTCGAAGGCCAGCCCCCGCTGAGGCGTTCGCTGTCCGATCCTTCCGCGAGCGCGGGGGACCGGCAGGCGCTGGCTCGCAGGCTCTTCGAGGGCAGGCTGGGGGCCGCCACCCTTTCCGTGGTGACCGAGGTGGCAACCCATCCCTGGCCCAGCGGGCGAACCATGATCGATGCCATCGAGCGGCAGGGCGTGCGCGGCCTGCTGCGTGTTGCCAACGAGCGTGGGGAACTGAAACGCGTCCAGGAGGAGCTGCACCGGTTCGCCCTGGTCATCGATGGTTCCCCGGAGCTCTCGGACGCGCTGCGCAACCGAAGGAGGGCTCTCGCGGATCGGCGTACCCTGATCGCCCGGCTGCTGGCGGGCCGGGCGGCTCCCGTCACAAAGCGGCTCGCGTCGCGCGCGGCCGCGGCTCGTGCCCGTACGGTCCCCCTCACCCTCGCCAGCTATCTGGCACTGGCCGCGGACCTGGCGGGGGAGCGGATAGCGCGGGTGACCGTGGCCCGCCCCCTCGATGAGGGGCGCACCGAACGGCTTCGCAGGGCCCTGGAGGCTCAGGTTGGCGGTCCCGTCCTCCTCCAGATCACGGTGGACGCGAGCGTGATCGGCGGCATGAGCGTCGATCTCGGGGCGCACGTATTCGAATCAACTGTGGCCGGGCGGCTCGACGAGGCCCGCCGGCTCCTGAACTGACATCAAGCGATAAGCGAAAGTAGGACGCAATGGCTGAACTCACCATCAGTCCCGACGAGATCCGCAGCGCGCTGGACGAGTTCGTCTCGTCCTACCAACCCGCCGCTGCCAGCATGACGGAGGTCGGCATTGTCGTGACCTCCGGCGACGGCATTGCGCGCGTCGAGGGTCTGCCCTCGGCGATGGCGAACGAGCTGCTGCGTTTCGAGAACGGCACCATGGGCATCGCCCTCAACCTCGACGAGCGGGAGATTGGCGTGGTCGTGCTCGGCGACTCCGAGGGCATCGACGAGGGATCCACCGTGCACGGCACGGGCGAAGTGCTCTCCGTTCCCGTCGGCGACGGCTATCTGGGGCGCGTCGTCGACGCGATGGGCAATCCCATCGACGGGCTCGGTGAGATCAGCAACATCGAGGGCAGGCGCGCCTTGGAACTCCAGGCGGCCGGTGTCATGGACCGCCAGGAGGTCCGCGAACCCCTGCAGACCGGCATCAAGGCCATCGACGCGATGACCCCGATCGGCCGGGGACAGCGTCAGCTGATCATCGGCGACCGCAAGACCGGGAAGACCGCGATCGCGATCGACACGATCATCAACCAGAAATCCAACTGGGAGACCGGGGATCCGAAGCAGCAGGTCCGCTGCATCTACGTGGCGATCGGTCAGAAGGGCTCCACAGTCGCGGAGGTGCGCAGCACCCTCGAGTCGGCCGGGGCGCTGGAGTACACCACCATCGTGCACGCCCCGGCCTCCGACCCCGCGGGCTACAAGTACATCGCCCCCTACGCGGGGTCGGCCATCGGCCAGCATTGGATGTACCAGGGAAAGCACGTGCTGATCATCTTCGACGACCTGACCAAGCAGGCCGAGGCCTACCGCGCCATGTCCCTGCTGCTGCGTCGGCCCCCGGGACGCGAGGCCTACCCGGGTGACGTTTTCTACCTGCACTCGCGCCTGCTGGAGCGTTGCGCCAAACTGTCGGACCGGCTGGGCGGCGGGTCGATGACGGGACTGCCCATCATCGAGACCAAGGCCAACGACGTCTCGGCGTACATTCCTACGAACGTGATTTCCATCACCGACGGCCAGATCTTTCTCCAATCGGACCTGTTCAACGCCAACCAGCGCCCGGCCATCGACGTCGGCATCTCGGTTTCCCGGGTTGGCGGCGCTGCCCAGGTCAAGGCGATGAAGTCCGTGGCCGGATCCTTGAAGATCAACCTCGCCCAGTACCGTGACATGCAGGCCTTCGCCATGTTCGCCTCCGACCTGGACGCCGCGTCCCGCCAGCAGCTCGAGCGCGGCGCGCGGCTCGTCGAGTTGTTGCGCCAGGGCCAGTACGCCCCCTACCCGGTGGAGGAGCAGGTCATCTCGGTGTGGGCCGGGGTCCAGGGGCATTTCGACGACGTCCCCGTGAACGACGTGCTCCGTTTCGAGCAGGAGTTCCTGGAGCATCTGCGGCACAACACCCAGGTGCTCCAGACGATCGCGGAGACCAAGCTGTTCGGCGACGACCTCAGAGAGGCCACGGAACAGGCCTTGGGCGAATTCAAGCAGCTGTTCCGCACCTTCGAGGGAGCCCTGCTGGTCGAGGAGGAGCACACCCCGATCCCGGGCGAGGCGATCACCCAGGAGACGATCGTCCGCAAGAAGCGGGGTTGATGCCCGATGGCCAGCAGCCTGCGGGAACTCAGGCAGCGACGCAATTCCGTCGCCACCACCAAGAAGATCACCCGCGCCATGGAACTGATCGCGGCCTCCCGCATCGTGAAGGCACAGCAGGCGGTTCGCGCCGCCATGCCGTACGCCGATGCCCTGGTGCACGCGGTCTCCGCCCTGGCCACCTACTCTCACGTCCTGGAGCATCCGCTGCTGCGTGATATTGAGCCGCCACGCCGGTCGGCGGTGCTCGTCATAACGGGCGACCGGGGCTTGGCGGGCGCCTACTCCGCGAACGTGATCCGGGTGGCGGAACAGCTGCGGGCGAAGCTGCTGGAGGAGGGGCAGGAGTGCTTGGTGTATGTGACCGGCAACAAGGGCGTCTCCTACTATGACTTCCGGCATCGCCCGGTGGAGCAGAGCTGGACGGGGTTTTCCATCGCACCGCAGTACTCGCATGCCAAAGAAATCTCTGATGTCCTGATTGAGCGGTTCCTGCGTCCCTACGAGGACGGGGGCGTCGATCAGCTTCACGTCGTCGCGACTCGGTTCATGACGATGCTCACTCAGGAAGCAATCACCTTGCGACTGCTTCCCCTCGCAGTTGAGGAATCGGATGAGCCCGCGAGCAGCGGTGATGCCGTGCTGCCCCACTACGCCTTCGAACCGACCCCCGAAGCGGTGCTGGACCGGGTGCTCCCAATGTACGTGGCCAACCGCATCCATTCGATGCTGCTCCAGTCGAGTGCCTCGGAACTGGCCAGCAGACAGCGTGCCATGAAATCGGCGACGGACAACGCCCAGCAGCTGATCGAACGTCTGACCCGCGAGGCCAACCAGGCCCGTCAGGCGGAGATCACCCAGGAAATCTCTGAAATCGTCGGTGGCGCCGCGGCGCTCGCCGAGTCAGCCGGAAACGAGTGAGGTAAGACATGACTGCCACTGCACATTCGACCACCGCGGCAGGCATCGGCCGCGTCGCCCGGGTCATCGGCCCGGTCGTGGACGTCGAGTTCGCGGCTGACCAGATCCCCGAGATCGGCAACGCCCTGCTCGTCGAGACCGAGGTTCTGGGTGAAAAACGGACCATGACGATGGAGACCGCCCTTCACGTCGGCGACAACCTGATCCGGGCCATCGCCCTGAAACCCACTGACGGCATGCGCCGCGGCGCGGAGGTCCGTGACACGGGGGCCCCGATCTCGGTTCCCGTGGGGGAGATCACCAAGGGACATGTCTGGAACGTGACGGGGGATGTGCTGAACGTCGATCCCGCGTCGATCCATGTCACGGAACGCTGGCCGATTCACCGCCCGGCCCCCGAGTTCGATGCCCTGGAGCCCCGCACCGAGATGCTGGAGACTGGCATCAAGGTCCTCGACCTGCTCACCCCGTATGTCAAGGGTGGCAAGATCGGCCTGTTCGGTGGCGCGGGGGTGGGCAAAACCGTGCTCATCCAGGAGATGATCTACCGCATCGCCCACAACTTCGGTGGCACCTCAGTGTTCGCGGGTGTGGGGGAGCGTACCCGCGAGGGAAACGACCTCATCAACGAGATGGAGGAGGCCGGTGTCCTGAAGGACACGGCCCTGGTGTTCGGTCAGATGGACGAACCCCCGGGGACCCGGCTCCGTGTCGCTCTGACGGCATTGACCATGGCGGAGTACTTCCGTGACGTCCAGAACCAGGACGTGCTGCTGTTCATCGACAACATCTTCCGGTTCACCCAGGCCGGTTCTGAGGTCTCGACGCTGCTGGGCCGCATGCCATCGGCCGTCGGTTACCAGCCAAACCTGGCCGACGAGATGGGACAGCTCCAGGAACGGATCACCTCTACCAGGGGGCATTCCATCACCTCGATGCAGGCCATCTACGTGCCCGCCGACGACTACACCGACCCGGCCCCGGCCACGACCTTCGCCCACCTGGATGCCACCACCGAGCTGTCCCGCGAGGTGGCCGCGCGCGGCATCTACCCCGCCGTGGACCCGCTGGCCTCGACCTCGCGCCTGCTGGCCCCGCAGTACGTGGGCCGCGAGCACTACGAGGTCGCCACCCGCGTGAAGTCGATCCTCCAGAAGAACAAGGAGC
>CALLVV010000014.1 GCA_938012815.1 uncultured Propionibacteriaceae bacterium | reverse complement strand
GGGGCACTGCGTTCGGCCCTCTACCCCCCCGCGCTCGACGAGCAGGGCCGCCTGCGCGCCGGGGTCGCAATCGGGATCAACGGAGACGTGAACGCCAAGGTGCGGGCGTCCCTGGATGCGCAGGCCGACGTGCTGGTGGTGGACACCGCCCACGGCCACCAGGAGAAGATGATCGCTGCGCTGGAGCTGGCGCGCGGGGAACGCGACAGGTTCGCCGAACGCACCGGGATGCGGGTGCCGATCGTCGCAGGGAACGTCGTGACCGCCGGTGGGGTGCGTGACCTCGCCGGGGCCGGGGCCGACATCATCAAGGTGGGTGTCGGACCGGGTGCTATGTGCACAACGCGCATGCAGACCGGTGTCGGCCGGCCGCAGTTCTCCGCCGTTCTCGAATGCGCGGAGCAGGCCCGCCGCAGCGGCTGTGCGGTGTGGGCCGACGGCGGGGTGAGACACCCCCGCGATGTCGCGCTGGCGCTGGCCGCGGGAGCCGGTTCCGTGATGATCGGTTCCTGGTTCGCGGGCACCCACGAGTCCACCGGCGACCAGTTGTTCGACCACGAGGGACGAGCCTACAAGGAAAGCTTCGGAATGGCCTCCGCCCGCGCGGTCAGGCAGCGCACGCGGGAGCAGTCGGCCTTCGACCGAGCCCGCGCCGCCCTGTTCGAGGAGGGCATCTCGTCGTCGCGGATGTACCTGGATCCGCAGCGCCCCGGTGTTGAGGACCTCCTCGACTGGATCACATCCGGGGTGCGCAGCTCCGCCACCTATGCGGGCGCCCGAACGCTCGCGGAGTTCAACGACCGGGCCGTGATCGGGGTGCAGTCCGGTTCCGGTTTCGAGGAGGGACGCCCGGTCAGCACGAGCTGGTGACCGGGCACGGGGGATCAGTGGAAGGAGTCGCCGCAGGCGCAGGCGCCGGTGGCGTTCGGGTTGTCGATCGTGAAGCCCTGCTTCTCGATCGTGTCGACGAAATCAATGGAGGCCCCTCCGAGATAGGGGGCGCTCATCCTGTCGGTGACAACCTTCACGTCGCCGTACTCCGTGGCGACGTCCCCGTCCAGTTCGCGGTCGTCGAAGTACAACTGGTAGCGCAGCCCCGAGCAGCCGCCCGGCTGCACCGCGATGCGCAGGCTCAGGTCAGTGCGGCCCTCGGCCTCCAGCAGGGAACGCACCTTGGAGACGGCGACGTCGGTCAGCACGACGCCCTGGGGAACAGTCTGGGTTTCACTCACAAACCTGAGTCTACTTCTCTTCACGGCTTCACCAAGTCCAGGTGCCGGCCACCCGCCGCGCCAGGGCCTCCAATCGCTCAGTGGTGATGTCAATTTCCCCCACCCCGGGCGGCGCCACGGCGTGCGCCTCCTCAATCCCGGCCAGGCGCAACTCCCGGGACGACACGAAGTTCCGGCCCGCCACCACGACCACCGGCCTCAGCGCCTCGACGCCCAGGCGTGTCAGCTCGGCCACCACGTCCCCACCGCGACGATGAAGGTCCAGCACGTCCGTTCCCGTGACCACCAGGTCAGCCTTGGCGGCCAGCGCCGACAGCCGGTAGCCGTCGACGCAGATCCCGATCCCGGATGCCACCCGCGCCCCGCAGCCCAGCGCCCACGCACCGAGCCCGCAGAGCGCCCCCGTGGGCGCCCGGTCGGTCACCCCCAACCGTTCCAGCCACGCGGCGGCGCGGGAGTCCTCCGCCAGCGTCGCCGCGATACCGGCACCGGTCTCCCGGCCCCGCTCCGCCAGCGATCCCGTCAGACCCGTCAGGGCGCGTCCCGCTTCGCGGTGCGGCACCACCACGGTGATTCCCGTGCGAACAGGGGTCACCGGCAGGGCCAACAGCTCCTCCAACCCCGGGGCGGTGACGGCTGTGACGTCCAGGTAATCGGGCCCCTCGGCCAGCATGTCGCACGCCTGACGGGGGTTCTCGGCGGCCAGCACCCGCGCGCTCGGGGAGAATCGCGCCACGGCCTCGGTGAACCCGTCCCCTCCCCCGCTCACGGGTGCAACGGCAACCAGGGCGCCCCTCTCCGCGAAGGCCCCCGCAACGACGTCGGACGCCCCGGCCGGGCCGAGACGTCCGATTCGATCGCAGGAGACCAGGACCCTCACTCGCTCTGGGCGGATTCGAGACCCGCCTCCGGGTCCGGGATGAGTCCGTAGTACTCAGAGGTGCTGTCGAGCAGTTCCCGCACCTCCTCGAGGGTGGCATCCACATCGGGCAGCACGAGGTCGGATTCGACGATCAGGTCGTCGGGCACCTCCTGGCCATTTTTGCGGACGGCATCGACGAGTCGTTGCAGTTCCTTGCGGAGCTGCTCCTGGTCCCCAGCCTGGACGGCCTGCTCGACTGCCTCGTCGATCTCGTTGAGTTCGAGCAACTGCTCGGGCTCCATGGTCCACTGTCCGAGCCCCATGAGACGAACAATCATGCCCGCCCCCCATTGTTGTCGGTGGTCCTGGCGTTCTCGATCATCGGAAAATCGGATGTCGGCGTGGAGGAGATCTGGGGGTTCGTGGTGCCGGAACCGCCGCTGAGCTGCGCCTTCATGGCGGCAAGCTCGTTCTCGACCGAGGAACCGGAGGCCAGGGCGTCGAGTTCACGGTCGAGCTCGCTTCCGACCGAATCCGTGGGATCCTCCAGAGCCCCGGAGGCCAGCAGCTCGTCGACAGCGGAAGCACGGGCCTGCAGCTGCAGGGTCTTGTCCTCGGCGCGCTGGATGGCCATGCCGACGTCGCTCATCTCCTCGGAAATACCAGTGAAGGCCTCGTTGATCCGGGTCTGCGCCTCGGCAGCCGAGTACGTGGCCTTGATCGTCTCCTTGCGGGTTCGGAAGGCGTCCACCTTTGCCTGGAGCCGGGTGCTGGCACGCACCAGCTTCTCCTCCTCCGACTGGAGGGCGGCGTGCTGGTTCTGGAGGTCCTGCAGCTGGGTGGTGAGGCCTGCCTTCCGGGTCAGGGCCTCGCGGGCAAGATCCTCGCGGTTGGATTCAAGGGCACGCTGCGCGGTGACGGTGTAACGGTCGATCTCGGAGCTCATCTTCTGGGCCTGGAGTTCGACGCGTTTACGGCTGGTCGCCACGTCCGCCACTCCCCGGCGCACCTTGCGGAGCAGCTCGAGCTGGCGCTCATAGGAGTAGTCCAGCGTCTCGCGCGGGTCCTCGTACTTGTCTAGCGTTTTGTGAGCCTTGCTCTTGAACATCAGGGCGATCCGCTCAAAGATGCCTGCCATTGGGGTCCTTCCACTGCTGGTCTATTCCGTCAACCGTACCGTCCCCGGGACCGGTGCGGGGCCGGTACCACCCTGATTCGATCCCTGATGTTGACAGACCGTTAGAATGACCAACCGAATTCACCCATCCACTCGAAGGCAGATCCCGTGGCACTGTTCCGCCCCTACGAGCGCAAGACCGATCAACCGGGACACGAACCCCGTCGGCGCACCCGATTGGTGCCGGAATCCGACCGGAAAACCAGTACCACCGTCCCGAAGGGGAAGGTCGCCGTCCCGGACGAGAAGGACGAGAAGAAGGAACGGGACAGGGGCGGCCAGAAAAGCCGGGAGACGGTACCCGGGGCGCCGGGCAAGGCCCCATCCGGTGCCGGAAAAGTGAAGGTGGCTCGTCGTCAACCGTCACGCAAGTCGGAGCCGACCCTCACCCGCAAGCAGGCGGAGGCCGCGAGGATGCAGCGGCTGCACCCGAACCTGAGCCCGAAGGAGCAGCGCAAGGCCGACCGCGACGCCCGGGCCACGGCCCGGGCCACGGCCCGGTCAGAGGCCTGGGAGAAGGTGGAGAAATCGCCCGAACGCGTTCTGGCTCGCGACTACGTCGACGCCCGCTGGACGATCTCCGAGTTCATGATACCCGCGATGATCCTGATCGTGGCCGGGACGATGGCCACGGCCCAGTGGCCGCTGATCAGCGTCTCCATCGGGCTCGGGCTGTGGGTGATGCTCATCCTGAGTCTCATCAACACGTGGTTCATCTGGCGAGGCTTCAAGAAACTCCTGCTGCAGCGCGTCCCGAAGGCGAACCTCAGGGGATTGTTGATGTACACGTTCCACCGGTCGGTGATGATCCGCCGTTTCCGGCAGCCGCCGCCCCGGATCAGCCGTAAGGAGACGATATGAGCTACCAATGGCGCCCGGCCGCGGGCACCCACGACATGGACGACCTCAGGTCGCAGGACCTACTGCCCGAGTTCGGAAACCAAGCGGAGGCCGAGGACTGGCTCGGGTTGTACTGGTCCGATCTGCTGGAGGCCGGGGTGACGGAGGTCGCTCTCTGGGACGGCGGCCTGCAGGTCCAGCCGCCCATGTCCTTGTCGGCCTGATCGCCCGCTTCCGGCCGTTCCCGCTCAGCGGGCCGACCCACCGGTCACCCCTGCCACCGGGCGCACAGCTTCCGGGCAGGGAATCCCGACCACGAAGCGGTGATTCGGTGTTCTCATGCCCAGCCCCGGCTCGGGACGATGGGTCTTCAGGCCTCGGTGAAACGAAGCAGGGTGGACTTGCCGAACAGGCTCTCGACGAGATCGACGGCGAGTTCGGCGGTGGTGTTGCGGATGTCGAGTGCCGGGTTGATCTCGACCAGGTCGATGGAGCCCAGCCTCCCGGTGTCGGCGATCATCTCCATGGCCAGTTGCGCCTCCCGATAGGTCGGTCCCCCGACGACCGGGGTCCCGACCCCGGGTGCGACCTGCGGGTCCACGAAGTCGAGGTCGAGGCTGAGGTGAATGTGGGTGTCCTCGTCGATGTCGTGAAGGGCACGTTCCATGGCGTGACGCATGCCGGCCTCGTCGAGGAAACGCATGTCGAACACCTCGAGGCCCTTGTCCACGAGCACCCGTTTTTCACCGGGATCGACGCTGCGCAACCCGACCTGGCTGATGTTGTCCACATCGATGGCGGGTTTCCGGTCCGACATGCTGGTCAGTTCCTCCGGTCCGTCGCCGAGCAGGCAGGCCACCGGCATGCCGTGGATGTTCCCGGAGGGAGTGAGCTCGTTGGTGTTGATGTCGGCGTGGGCGTCCACCCAGATGACGCGCAGCTTCTTGCCTGCCCTGCGGCAGTACGCGGCGATGGCGCTGATGCTGCCGATGGCCAGGCTGTGGTCGCCGCCCATCAGCACCGGCATCCGGCCGTCCGCCAGTTCGGCGGCGACTGCATCACGCACCGCAAGATTCCACTCGATCACCTCCGGCAGGTGGCGGTAGCCGTCGACCGGCGGAGTCTGGGGATTCGGCGGCCCGGTGACGTCGCCTGCGTCGCGGACATCCACTCCGAAGGCCCGCAGGGCCTTCCCGATGCCGGCGACACGCAACGCCCCTGGTCCGAGACGGCAGCCCGCGACACTGGCACCGATGTCAGTGGGGGCTCCGATGAGAGTCAGTTTCATGATGACGATGCTAGGCGACTCGATTGGCCATGGAAACGAATCGCCACGAAGACCTTCGTTTCCCGTGGGATTGGGGGTGGCTCCCGTTCGCTTCCTGACTCCTGCCGGGAAACCTCTAAGCTGGCCCGGTGAGCACCAACATTCCCGCCCTGAAGACCGCAAAGAGCATCGACCGGGACGCCGACGTCGTCGTGGTCGGCCTCACCAGCGTCGGCGGGACCCCGACCCTCGTCGGGGTGCCGGCGGATCTGGAGAAGGCCTGGAACAAGCAGCTCCCGTCATCGCTACTGGACACTGCCGTCGCGCTGGGCGCCCGCAGCGAGCTCGGCACACTGACCATCCTGCCCCCCATTCCGCAGCGGGTCGTGGTGGTCGGCGTGGGTGACGTCGACGTCACCCCGTCGGCCCTCAGACACGCGTGCGGGGTCGCCCTGCGGAAGATCAGCGGCACGAAGGATGTCGAGAACCTGAACATCACCATCTCCCTCGAGCTGCACGACCCCGAGCTGGCGCGGGCCGCCGCGGAGGGCGCCGTGCTGGGCGCCTACCGCATTCCCCGCATCACCCAGAAACCCCAAAAGACCCCCGTGTCCACCATCACCCTCGTGACCGGGCGCGCCCAGCTCAAGGAATCCGTCGAGGAGGCTGGGGTCACCGCGACCGCCGTGGTGCAGGCCCGCGACTGGATCAACACCCCGCCGAACCTGCTCTACCCCGAGACCTTCGCGGAGTCGGCCAAGGCCCACGTCTCGGACCTCAAGGTCGGGGCCGAGGTCCTCGACGAGAAGGCCCTCGCCAAAGGCGGCTACGGCGGCATCCTGGCGGTGGGCGGGGGCTCGTCGAGATCCCCGCGCCTGCTCCGTCTCACCTGGGCCCCGCGCGGCGCGAAGTTCCACCTGGCGCTGGTGGGCAAGGGCATCACCTTCGACTCCGGTGGCCTGGACATCAAACCCGCCGGGCAGATGACCTCCATGACCTGCGACATGTCGGGGGCGGCCGCCGTGATCGCCGCCACCCGGGCCATCGCGAAGCTCGGGCTGTCGGTCAAGGTCACCACCTACGCCGCCATGGCCGAGAACCTGCCCTCCGGCACCGCCTACCGCTCCGCCGATGTGCTCACCATGTTCGACGGAACCACCGTCGAGAACGTCAACACCGACGCCGAGGGACGCCTCGTGATGGCCGATGCACTGGGGCGGGCCGGCACCGACTCCCCGAACCTGATCGTGGACGTCGCCACCTTGACAGGGGCCTGCATGGTGGCTCTCGGGAAACGCACCGCCGGGCTCATGGCCAGCGACGACGCCACCGCCGATCGCCTGCTCGACGCGGCCGAGGCGGCCGGGGAGGGTTTCTGGCACCTACCGATCACCGACGACATCCGCGAGGGTCTGAAGTCGGACGTCGCGGACCTGCGTTCCAGCAGCAAGAGCCGCTACGGCGGTGCCCTGACCGCGGCCGCCTTCCTGCAGCACTTCATCCCGGAGGGTGTCTCCTGGGCACACTTGGACATCGCGGGCCCGGCCTGGAACGACGAGTCCCCGTACGGCTGCACGCCGGTCGGCGGCACCGGCGCCGCGGTGCGCACGCTGGTGGCCCTGGCAACCCAGCTAGCCAGCTGAGATCCCCAGCCACAACGACATCGCGGGGCACCGGCCACGGGCCGGTGCCCCATGATCGTCACGCCCCCCACGGGAGCGCTTGGGAAGCCTCTCCCGCAAGCTGTTTGGGCCGGAGCGTGAGCCCCTGGGCGGACAGTCCGTGTCAAAACCGCATCCGGTCCCGATGGCCTGGCCGGCCGAGAGGTTCCCGGGACATGCGTGAGCTGGCTTCGGCACGACCTCCTGGTGGGTCTCGCCGGTCGGATCCACCAGCTTTGCGAAAGCCTTGTGGACGTGACCTCTCACCAGGAAGACGCGGCGCCCCTCCGCTCCTGCGGATTCCTGCATGTCCGCTGATGAGTTTGAGCAGAAGAACCGGCCCCAACCATCGGTTTCGCCGCCCTCTACCGCGTCGCCAGTCTTCCACCGCGAGAACAGCAGCCGCCGCAGTCGCGAGCGCGGGACGCAGACGAGAACGGGGAACGAGTAGTTCCAGAGCCGCTGTTGCCCCGAGGGCCGTCAGGTAACGACGGGTGGCATGGCCCCATGTCCCCTGCCCGATCGCTGGAAGAACGAAGGGCTGCACGTGGATTCCCGTGAAGAGAAGGCGCTCCGGGACGTCTTTCCGGCCGAAAGCACGTCGGTTGGACGGCCAGTGAAGGGCCACCAGGCCACCGACGAGATCGAAGGCGAGTCCTGCCACAACCGCTCCCTTCGCCGCTCCGTCACAGCTCCCGGCGCTCAGCCCCACGGCCAACGCGGATACGGAGGCGGCGCCAAGCACAGGGACCACCGCTTCCGGATCGGCGACACCCAGCAGGGACTTCAGGGAATCCAGTGACTGTGGTTTCAGTGATTTCATGGCGCCAGAATATCTGGACAACTCGGTCCAGGAATAGGTATCCTCGTACCATTCCCTGATCGATGAGTAAGGAGCAGCGAGGATGCCGCGCCCCCGGAAACCCATTGCCCCCGAGCGCCGCGCTCGCCTGATGCGCGCCGCCCGCACCCACTTCGCCCGCCACGGTTACCGCGGCGCTTCCCTGCAGCGGATCCTCTCGGAGGCCGACTTTCCCCGCAGCTCCTTTTACCACTTCTTCCAGGAGAAGGAAGTGCTGTTCGACGCCGCGCTCGCCGATGGCCTGGTCCTGCTGGCGGCCCGCATCGAGGTAGCCAATCCCGGCACCCTCACCGCCGAGAACTACTGGCCCACGGTTCTCGCCCTCGTGGATGCCCTCGGCAGGGCCTGCCGCGACGAGGACTTGGCCGCCGTTCCCGTGATCTTCCACCTGCGCGACGCGCCACCGTCGGCGACGCGGGATCGGTTCGAACGAGCCGCCCACCAGTGGTGCACGCTCATGGTGGAGCGCGGCCGCGCCCTCGGAAGGCTCGAGCGGGATCTCCCAGCCGACCTTCACGTGGAACTCACATGGAACATGGTGGTGGCGCTGGACCGGTGGTTCGCCGCCCATCCCGAACACATGGACGACAGCGCCCGGATCACCGGCGTGCTCCTGACCCGGATGCTCAAGGCAGCGGACCAGTGAGCGCCCCGGATGTCCTCCTGCTGGGCGCCACCGGTTATCTGGGACGCCATCTCGCCGCGGAACTGCACCGACGCAGTCGCCGGATCCGGGCCGTGGTCCGGGACGCACAGCGCGCGGCGAACCCCGGCGCCTGGGGCGCCCCCTCGCTGTCGGGGCTGATCGACGAGCAGATCGTCGGCGATGTGCGGGACCCGGACCTTCCCAACCGGTTGACCGCAGGCGTGAGCAGCGTCGTCTCGGCGCTTGGGGTCACCAGGCAGGGAACCGATCCGTGGAAGATCGATCACGACGCCAACCTCGGCATGCTGCGGGCCGCGGAGAGGAACGGGGTGGGGGTCTTCCTGTACGTGCACGCGCTGGGGGCGGAGCGGTGCCCGGCGCGACTCACCCGCGCGAAGTGCGCCTTCGTGGCCGAGCTCCGTTCCTCACCGGTGACGGGAATGGTCGTCAGTCCGAGCGGCTATTTCTCCGACCTGGCGCAGCTGCTGCTGATGGCGCACCGGGGCCGGGTGGCGCTGACGGCACCCGGGGCGCACATCACCCCGATCCACGGGGCGGATCTGGCGGCGGTGTGCGTCGATCACATCTGCCGGGGTGACGGCGGCACCAGGGAGGTCGGTGGCCCGGAGGAGCTGAGTTTCCGCGAGATCGCCGAATTGGCGTTCGATGCCCTCGGCACCCGCCCCAGGATCACCCGTCTGCCCTCCCGTACCCTGGACGCGGTGGCGCTGCTGGCCCGCCCTTTCGCACCGCACAGGGCCGACATGCTCCGTTTCCTGGCGTGGAACATGCGCACGGACAGCGTCGCGGAGCGCACCGGCAGCCGGAGGATCGGCGCGTTCTTCGCCCAGCAGGCCGGGCACATCGCGTCCCCACCCAAGGGGAATCCGTGAGCACCGGCACGCCCGGGTGGCGTTTCCTCTTCGCCCCCGAGACCTTCAACCTGGGTGAGACGTCCCGCGGGGTCGAGGTGGCCCGAGCACTCACCCGGGCGGGGCACGACGTGCGTTTCATGGGGTACTCCCGCACCTATGCCTCCTACATCCGGGAGGCGGGTTTCGATCTCGACCTCCTCACCCCCGAGGTGGACGATGCCCTGGCCGCCGGGTTCTTCGCCTTCGAACAGGGGCGTTCGCTGCGTTTTCCGTTCACGACGCACATGGTGCGCACCCGCGTGCGAAACGAACTGGACCTGATTGCGCGCTGGCAACCCGACGCGGTAATCATCGGGACGACCCTCACCCTTCTGCTGTCAGCCAGGATCGCCAGGGTGCCGTTGGTGTACCTGCGTCCCTACCCCTTGAGTGCAAGCCATCTGGCCTCGGTCTCCAGCCTTCCGCTGTGCGTGCACGCAGGTCCCGTCTCTCGTCGCATCAACCGCCTCGCAGGGTTCCTGGCCGGGAAACTCGCCAGGCATCTCCGGTGGAAACCAGCGGCTTTCCGCCGCGTGGCCTGCGAGCACGGTCTCCGGCTTCCCCGACACACCGCAGCAATGCTCGACGCCGATCTGGCACCGATCGCCTCTCTGTTCCCCCTGCTGGACGGGCGGCCCCTGGTGCCCGGTGAAGTAGCGGTCGGCCCCATCTACGCCCACGCCGCCGGGACCCTGCCCCCGGAAGTGGAGGAACTCGCCCGGGAACACAGACGGCCGCTCATCCACGTGGGCCTGGGTTCCTCCGCCCGCCGCGAGGTGGTGCTTCCGCTGCTCACCGCCCTCGGGGATCTCGATGTGGACGTCGTCTCCACGGCAGGCAGGTACCTCACCCCGCGGGATCGTCGTGGGCTACCTCCCTCGGTTCTTGTCTTCGATTTCCTCCCCGCCCACAAACTGGGCGGTCTCATCGACGCGTCACTCATCCACGGGGGCGAGGGGACGGTGCAGACGGCCTGCGCCTCGGGTGTCCCTTTCGCAGGCATCGGCATGCAGATGGAGCAGAAACTCAACATCGAGGAATGCGTGGACTTCGGCAACGCGCTGGCCTTCACCATGCGCGACATCCGCCGGCGCAGGATCCCCTCCCTGGTGGAACGGCTGCTCACCGACACCACTCTGCGGCGACGCGCGCGAGAGCTGGCCGCCCTGACGCGAGGCATCGACGGGGCACGACGCAGCGCCGAGGTCATCCTTCGTTTCCTCGATGATCGGCACTGACTCCCGGGCACACGCTCGGGGAGCGCCGCGCCGAGGCCCTTGGGCATCGCCACTTCGTCCCCACGAAAAGACCCCGTGACTGATAGTTTGAAGCGGCACCCGGCGCCACCTCACCGACCCGGGAAGGCGCCTGATCCGTCGATGCGAAACCCAGGAGCCCCCATGCACATGACATTCCGGGAAGTCGAGCTCGACCGTATGGCCCGGTCGGGGTGGATGAGCCCGGCTGTCCGGGAGATGCTCGCGGTTCATGGGCTACCCACCCCGGTAGAACACCTCGAAGGCATCCGGGACGATGACTGGTGGAAACACGCCGAACGTGCGGCGGCAGCGCTCCGGGAACATTTCGCGACATTCCGGTTCGGGGAGAGGACGGAGTTCGGACTGCTGCTGGTCCCTTCCCCAGGAAAAATCGACACCCGTTCCCCTCTTTCCCCTGCGGTCCGGAAGCAGCAGAGCCCCGACCTCGGCGAGGATTTCGTGGACCCTGCGCTAGGGCGAGGCGTCGATCTCACCATCCCCGGGGTTCCGTGGACCCCGTTCGTCTCGGTCATCGGTCCCCAGGGCATCTCGGCGGGAAGCCACGTGGATGTCCGGGATGCGGAGCGGCGGCGTTTCGAGGTTCTGGGACACGACACCCGCGACGCCATGACCCGCCAGCTGTGGGGGGCGCGTCTGCTTCAATCACCGGCCGGGACGATACCCGACAGCGATTACAACGACGTCTGGACGTTCACTCTTTTCCCCGCAGAGCCTCTGGTGGATGGGAAGGCCACATCAGGAACGGTTCTGAAGGGACGAGTACGTTTCCGCCTGGGAAAGAGCAACCGGGGAATCAGCAGTGCTCGAGTCGCCCCCGGCATTCCAGTGCCGTGGCCTGCGGCGAGCTCGACTCATCTCTCCGGGTGAAGAAACCGCGGGCCGCTGTTACGCGGAGGGGCGCATTCCTCAGTTGACTCAGGTCGCGGTTCCCCCTGTTTGACCGGTGCTATCCGGAGAATCTCCTTTTCCGCGTCCCATACTCGCGCATACGCTGCGGATATGGCACCACGCCCGCATCGTAAGCGGGGATGTCGTGGCGGGATGCGAAGTCATGCCCGAAGGCGATCGACGGAATGGCACGCCGGGTTGATTCCCCGTCGGCGGCCACCAGCAGGATCGACGGCTTGTTGAAACTGGTGGGCTGCTCCAACCAGGCCTCGACACCCCGGCGGGTCGTCACAAAGCCGTCGAGATGGTCGAGGAGCACACCGTCCACTTCCCTCTGCTCCTTGGCGACCTTTGCAGCGACCCTGCGCTTCGAGAACCAACCCACCCGAACATTATGCCGGGAGGATGGAAGACTGTCCCGCATGACGCAAGTTCATGACCTGGCCATTCTGGGCGGAGGACCCGCCGGTTACACGACCGCCCTGCGGGCCGCGCAACTCGGAATGGACGTGACACTGGTGGAGGAGAAGGATCTGGGCGGCACCTGCCTACACAGGGGCTGCATCCCCACCAAGGCGTGGTTGCAGGCGGCCAAGACCCGCACCACCGTCGCCAAGGCCGACAGGTTGGGAATCGGTGCCATCCTCACCGGAGTGGACACCGCCAAGGTGCGGGGCTTCGCGGACTCCCTGGTCTCGGGGCTGCACCGCGGGCTGACCGGTTTGATCCGCTCCCGCGGCATCCGGGTGATCCCGGGACACGGTCGGCTGGTGGTCGATGCCGAAGGGCCTGCCCTCGACGTCGACGGGGAGTTGCTGCGCGCCCGCAACGTCGTCCTGGCAACCGGATCGGCCCCCGTGACGCTGGGCCTCCCGACCGACGGGGAACGCATCCTCACCAGCGAGCACGCGCTGCGCCTGGAGCGGCTTCCCGAACGGGCGGTCATCCTGGGCGGCGGCGTGATCGGGGTCGAGTTCGCGTCCCTCTGGCGCGACCTGGGGGTCGACGTGGTCCTGGTGGAGGCCGCACCGCACCTGCTCCCGACCGAGGATCCGGACCTCGTCGCCGTGCTGGAACGACGCCTGAGGGCCCGGGGCGTCGGCCTGCGGCTCGGAGCGAAAACCGAGGGTATCGTCCGCGATGGTGACCAGGTGCACCTGAAACTGCCCGACGGGACCGTCACCGCGGATGTCGCGCTGATCGCGGTGGGGCGTCGCCCCGTCACCGACGGCCTGGGGCTGGAGGAGGCAGGTGTCACCGTCGCACCCACGGGACACGTGAGCGTCACCCGGGAACTCGCCACCACCGCCGCGCAGGTGTTCGCGGTCGGGGATCTCGTCGCGGGCCCGCAGCTGGCGCACCGCGGCTACGCGCACGGCATCTTCCTGGCCGAACACCTGGCCCATCTGTCGGGTGGGCATCCCCTCCAACCCCGACCCCCCGAGGACCGTGACATCCCGCGGATCACCTATTCGAGCCCGCAACTCGCATCGGTGGGGTTGACCCGGGAGCAGGCCGCAGCGACCGGGGGCTGCGAGGTCTCTGACTTCGATCTGCGCGGCAACGCCCGCGCCCTGATGCTGGCCCCCGGAGATCGTGACGCGGGACTGGTGCGGATCATCCGGCGTCCGGGTGGCGCACTGGTCGGTGTTCACGTCGTCGGCGAAGAGATCGCCGAACTGATAGCAGAGGGTACGCTGATGGTGGGCTGGCAGGCCACCCCCGACGACGTGAAGGAACTGGTCCACCCGCACCCGAGTCTCAGCGAGGCGTTGGCTGAGGCGAACCTCGCCCTCGCCGGGTCGGCCCTGCACATGCACGCCTGATTGAAGGATAGGCTTGGAGCGGATAGCGACGCGCCAGACACAAAAGGAGCCATTATTCACATGTCAACTGAAGTAACACTCCCAGCACTGGGCGAGTCGGTCACCGAAGGCACCATCTCCCGCTGGCTGAAGGCCGTCGGAGAGACCATCGAGGTGGATGAACCCCTCCTGGAGGTCTCCACCGACAAGGTCGACACCGAAATCCCCTCCCCCGTCGCGGGCACCCTCCTGGAGATCCGCGTCGGGGAAGACGAGACCGCTGCAGTGGGCGCCGTCCTGGCGCTGGTCGGTGATGCCGCAACCGCCCCCCCGGCACCTGCGGCCACCGCTCCCACACCAGCTCCCGTCGCGTCCGCGGCTCCCTCGGAGCCCACGGACGCATCGCATGCTCCCGCGCCCGCCGCACCGGTCACTGCGCGCCGCGCCTCCGCCGACGAGGGGGTCTACGTCACCCCCTTGGTCCGCAAACTCGCTGCTGAGCACGGTGTCTCCCTGAGCTCCGTCCAGGGGACCGGCGTCGGGGGTCGCATCCGCAAACAGGACATCCTCGACGCGGCCGAGGCCACCAAGAAGGCCGCATCCGCGCCCGCCCCCACCGCCCTTGCGGAAGCGCCCGCGCCCGCAGCGGCTCCCCAGGTGGCCGCGGTCTCTGAGGATGCGGCAAAACTGCGCGGCACCACGGAGAAGCTGTCTCGGATGCGCAAGGTGATCGCGGAGAGGATGACGGAGTCACTGCGGGTGGCATCGCAGCTCACCGCCACGGTTGAGGTGGACGTAACCGCCATCTCGAAGCTGCGCAAGGTGGCGAAGGACGAGTTCAAGAAACGCGAGGGAGCTTCCCTGTCCTATCTGCCGTTCATCACGAAGGCCACCATCGAGGCCCTGAAGGCGATGCCCACGCTCAACGCGTCGGCCGACTTCGAGGCGGGCACCGTGACCTACGCGTCGCAGGAGAACATCGGTATCGCCGTCGACACCGATCGCGGCCTGATGGTTCCCGTCATCCACGACGCCGGTGACCTGAACCTGGCCGGGCTGGCCAAACGCATCGGCGACCTGGCGGCCCGCACCCGCGCCGGGAAGGTCGGACCCGACGAGTTGAGTGGCGGCACCTTCACCATCACCAACTACGGTTCGGCGGGAACCCTGTTCGACACCCCGATCATCAACCTGCCGCAGGTCGCGATCCTCGGCACCGGCGCGCTGGTGAAGCGGCCCGTGGTGGTCACCGACGCCCTGGGCGGCGACACCATCGCCATCCGGGACATGATGTACCTGTCGCTCACCTACGACCACCGCCTCATCGACGGCGCCAAGGCCGCCCACTTCCTCAGCCTGGTCAAGGCCCGCCTGGAAGCCGGTGACTTCGCTGGCGAGCTGGGGCTCTGACCCACGAACTGGTTGGCCCGGGTCGCTTTCGTCGCGATCCGGGCCAACACCATCAGGACAACAAAAGGTGCCCGGCAGAGAACCCGCCGGGCACCTTTGTGCTCCTGCCGGATCTCAGATCAGGCCGAGTTCCTGGACCGCCTTGCGCTCGTCGAGCAGTTCGGCGACGGAGGCGTCGATCTTGGCGCGGGAGAATGGGTCGATCTCGAGACCCTGGACAATCTCGTACGTGCCGTTCTTGACGACGCACGGGAAGGAGGAGATGACGCCCTCGGCGACCCCGTAGGAGCCGTCGGAGGGAACCGCCATGGAAACCCAGTCGCCGTCGGGGGTGCCGAGCACCCAGTCACGCATGTGCTCGACGGTGGCGTTCGCCGCGGAGGCAGCGGACGACAGGCCGCGGGCCTCAATGATGGCCGCGCCGCGCTTGGCGACCGTCGGGATGAAAGTGGACTCGATCCAGGCCTCGTCGTTCACCAGCTCGGCGGCGTTCTTCCCACCCACCTCGGCGTGGAAGATGTCGGGGTACTGGGTGGAGGAGTGATTGCCCCAGATGGTCATCTTCTTGACCTCCTCGACGGGACGGCCGAGTTTCTGGGCGAGCTGGGACTTCGCGCGGTTGTGGTCCAAACGGGTGAGGGCGTTGAAACGCCCCTTCGGGATGTCGGGGGCGTTGCTGGATGCGATCAGCGCGTTGGTGTTGGCGGGATTGCCGGTCACCAGCACACGGACGTCGTCCGCGGCCACCTCGTTCAGGGCCTTGCCCTGGGCGGTGAAGATGGCGCCGTTGGCGCTCAGCAGGTCACCGCGTTCCATGCCGGCCTTGCGAGGCATGGCGCCGACCAGCATCGCCAGGTTGACGCCGTCGAAGACCTTCTTCGGGTCATCGCCGATGACGACGTTCTTCAGGTTCGGGAAGGCGCAGTCGTCGAGTTCCATGACGACACCCTCCAGGGCCTTCAGGGCCGGGGTGATCTCCAGCAGACGCAGCTCGATGGGCCGATCGCCCAGCAGGGAACCGCTGGCTATCCGGAACAGCAGGCTGTAGCAAATCTGGCCGGCTGCGCCGGTCACTGCGATCTTGACGGGAGCCTCAGTGCTCATCGTGCGGACCTTTCTTTCGACGGTGGTGTCCATCTCCGAGCCTATCGCCCGCCGCCGCATCTCATGTGCCGGGGGGAACCACCAACGCCAGCACACCGATCGCAGTACCCAAACTGAAGAGGATGGTGATGTCCATCCAGCGGCGCCGGACCACCAGCAGGCCCGAGACACGGCGTGGCAGGAGCATCCGGGCGATCCCCGCGAGCAGGGTCGCCGCGGCCATCACCACCGCCCCGTAACGCCAGTTCCCGAAACCCGCGATCAACACGCCGATTGTGAACACGCCGAGCACGGCCGCCAGCGGCCATGGGTTCGTCGGGAGACGGTTAACCGTTGGGGTCTGCATGAAGCACCTCGGCGCGGTCGACGACATTGCTGAGCAGCATGGCGCGGGTCATGGGGCCCACCCCGCCGGGATTCGGGGTGACCCAGGCCGCCTTGTCCCACACGTCCGGGGCCAGGTCCCCGGTGGTCCTGCCCTCGACTCGGCTGACACCGACATCAATGCACACTGCGCCTTCACGGATCATGTCGGCGGTGATCATGCCCGGCACCCCGGCCGCTACCACCACGATGTCGGCCCTGCGGGTGTGTTCAACCAGGTCGCGAGTGCCGGTGTGGCACAGGGTGACCGTGGCGTTCTCGCTGCGACGGGTCAGGATCAACCCGAGGGGACGCCCCACCGTGATGCCGCGGCCCACCACGCACACCTCCGCCCCCCGCCACTCGATGCCGTGGCGGCGCACCAGCTCCACGATGCCCAGCGGGGTGCAGGGCAGGGGGGCGGGTTCGTTCAGCACGAGCCGCCCCAGGTTGATCGGGTGCAGACCGTCGGCGTCCTTGTCCGGGTCGATCAGCCCCAGCGCCCGGTTCTCGTCGAGATGCCCCGGCAGGGGAAGCTGCACGATGTACCCGGTGCAGGAGGGGTCGGTGTTGAGCGCCGCGACGGCCTCCTCCAGCTGCGCGGCGGTGACATCGGCGGGCAGCTCCACCCGGATGGAGGCGATGCCCACCTGTTCGCAGTCGCGGTGTTTCATGCGCACGTAGTTCTGGCTGGCCGGATCGTCACCGACGAGCACCGTCGCCAGCCCGGGTACCACCCCCAGGGCGCGGAGCCGGCCCACCCGCTGCTTCAGTTCCGTTTTGATGGCGGCGGCCGTGGCCCTGCCGTCAAGGATTACCGCAGTCATTTTTCCCTGCCTCAGTGGAAGAAGTGACGGGTGCCGGTGAAGTACAACGTGACGCCGTGTTCGGCGCACAGAGCGATGGTTTCCTGGTCGCGCAGGGAGCCACCCGGCTGGACGATGGCCCGGACGCCACCGTCGATCAGGATTCGCGGCCCGTCGGCGAAGGGGAAGAAGGCATCGGATGCGGCCACCGACCCGGCTGCCCGCTCCCCTGCGCGCTCAACCGCCAAGCGGCACGAGTCGACGCGGTTCACCTGGCCCATGCCGACGCCGACGGAGGCGCCGTCGTGGGCCAAGAGAATGGCGTTGGACTTCACGGCGCGGCAGGCCCGCCACGCGAAGGCCAGATCGGCCAGGGTCGCCTCGTCGACCGCCTCGCCCGCCTTGAGTTCCCAGTTCGCGGGGTCGTCACCGGGAGCGTCGATGCGGTCGGGTCGCTGGAGCAGGGCTCCCCCGGAGATGGGGTGGAGGACGCGTTCCCGGTGCGTGTAGGGGATGGCCCTCAGCAGTCGCAGGTTTTTCTTCGCGGTGAGGATCGCCAAGGCCTCCGGTTCGAAGCCGGGGGCGATCACGACCTCGGTGAAGATGTCCTTGATCTGTTCGGCCAGTTCGGCGGTGACTGGGCGGTTGGCGGCGATGACTCCTCCGTAGGCGGAAACCGGGTCGCAGGCGTGGGCCTTGCGGTGGGCCTCCGCGATGCCGGCGCCCACCGCGATCCCGCACGGGTTGGCGTGTTTGATGATCGCGACGCACGGCTCGGTGAAGTCGCTCGCGGCGCGGTAGGCGGCCTCGCCGTCGGTGTAGTTGTTGTAGCTCATGGGTTTGCCGTGCAGCAGCTCGGCCTGGGCGATTCCCTCCGGTCCAGGAGGATAGGTGTAGAGGGCCGCCGCCTGGTGGGAGTTCTCGCCATAGCGCAGGTCCTGTTTCTTCACCCAGGCCGCTCCCAGCCATGCCGGGAACCCGTCCCCGGCCGGGGTGGCCACGGTGGCCCCCATCCAGGATGCGACGGCGATGTCGTAGGAAGCGGTGTGGCGGAAGGCCTCGGTGGCGAGGTCGCGGCGTTGCTGGAGGGTGAAACCACCGTCGGCGAGGGCGGCCAGGACGGCGGGGTACTGCGATGTGGAGGTGACCACCGCGACGCTCGGGTGGTTCTTCGCGGCGGCGCGCACCATCGAGGGCCCGCCGATGTCGATCTGTTCGACGCATTCGTCGGTCCCGGCACCGGATGCGACGGTGGCCTCGAACGGGTAGAGGTTCACCACCACCAGGTCGAAGGGGGCGACGCCGAGTTCCTCGAGTTGGGAGACGTGGGCGGGCAGGCGGCGGTCGGCGAGGATACCGGCGTGGATGCGCGGATGGAGTGTCTTGACGCGGCCGCCGAGGCATTCGGGGAATCCCGTCAGCTGCTCGACGGGGGTCACGGGAATCCCCGCCGCGGCGATCCGGGTCGCGGTGGATCCCGTGGAGACCAGCTCCACCCCGGCGCCGTGGAGGGCGGTGGCCAGTTCCTCCAGGCCCTCCTTGTCGTAGACGCTGAGCAGCGCGCGGCGCAGCCGAATCCGGTCGGTCATTTCTCTCCTTCGTTCCAGGCACGCACGGTCTCCACCAGCAGGCGGCGTTCCACCACCTTGATGCGTTCGTGAAGGGTTTCGACGGTGTCGTCGGGCAACACCTCGACAGCCCCCTGGGCCAGGATCCTACCGGTGTCCACCCCGGAGTCGACGAGGAAGACCGTGGCGCCGGAGACCTTCACCCCGTGGTTCAGGGCGTCCCTCGGCCCGTGCATACCGGGGAAACTGGGCAGCAACGCGGGATGGGTGTTGATGGTGCGTCCCCCGAAACGGGCGAGGAAACTGGGCCCCAGCAGCTTCATGAACCCCGCCGAGGCCACCAGGTCCGGCTCGAAGCCGGCGACGATCCCGGTCAGTTCGGCATCCCACACGTCGCGGTCCGATCCCTTTGCGTAGGGATGGGCGACGGCGGGCACCCCCGCGGCGCGGGCCCGCTCCAGGGCGTGGGCGGCGGGCTGGTCGGAGACCACCGCCACGACCCGGGCATCCACCTCCCCCGCCGAAACGGCGTCGAGAAGAGCCTGCAGCAGGGTCCCCGACCCGGAAACCAGCACCACCACGCGAGTCGTCACCGCACAACCGTATCGCCAGTTGCCCTCTCCCGCCCGAGAGACCCGGCCTCCGGGAGCAGCAGCGTCCGTGGGCCGAGAAACGAAAACCTCCCGCGACCCGGGGAAACGACATCATCGCCTCAAAACCCACTTGGCGACACTCCCCCTCGCAAGTTCTGTCGTTCGCCGGAGCGCTAGCGTCGAGACATGTCGCATCCCCATTCGCACCGGACAGGTCATCCGCACGGGAAACCCTTCGGTGCCCGCCCGAACCTGGACTTCGACCGGGCCCCGTTCATCGTGATCTGGGAGACCACCCAGGCCTGCGACCTGGCCTGCCGCCACTGCCGCGCCTCCGCGCAACCGTTGCGAAACCCGAACGAACTGACCACGGCGGAGGGGATGAAGCTCCTCGACGACGTACGGAGGTTCGGGCGCGTGGTGTTCGTCTTCTCCGGCGGGGACGCTTTCAAACGCCCGGACATCATCGACCTGGTGCGGCACGGCGCCGACATCGGACTACGCATGGCCATCACCCCCGCCACCACGTCGCTCGCCTCGCGCGAGCAGCTCCAGGCACTCAAGGACGCGGGCCTGAGCCGGCTGGCGGTCAGTCTCGACGGCTCGAACGCGACCATCCACGACGAGTTCCGCCGCGTGAATGGCAGTTTCGCGCACGGCCTGCGCATCCTCCGCGAGGCCCAGGAGATCGGCCTGACCACCCAGGTGAACACGGTGGTCCGCAAGGCCAACCTCGACGACATGGAGGCCATGTGCCGGCTCATGAGGGAGCTGGGAATCGTCTTCTGGGAGGTTTTCTTCCTGGTCCCGATGGGACGCCAGGAAGGAGGACGTCGCCTCTGCCGAGGGATTCGAGGCCGTTTTCAACCAGCTCTACGACTTGTCCAGGACCGCTTCCTTCGACATCAAGGCGACCGCTGCTCCCCAGTATTCGCGGGTCGTCATGCAGCGCAAACGCGCCGAGGCACGGGCCGGGACGGACACCGACCTGGACGTGCTGACCTCCGGGATGCACTACTCGCAGCAGGACGGCATCGGCCGCGCCCGCAACGTCAACGACGGCGACGGTTTCATGTTCATCTCCCACGTCGGAGACATCTATCCATCGGGTTTCCTGCCCATCAAGGCAGGCAACGTCCGAACCGACAACATTGAGGACGTCTACCGTCACTCCCCACTGTTCACGACGCTGCGCGACCGCAGCCGGCTCAAGGGCAAGTGCGGCATCTGCTCATACCGTTCCTTCTGCGGTGGCTCACGTGCCCGCGCCTACGCAATGACGGGCGACTACCTGGCGGAGGAACCCTTCTGCGCTCACGAGCCACACCGCTCCCCGAAACCGCTGCCGACAAGAATGCCCCGGACAATGTCTTGAGGCTTTTGCCACCGGTGAGAGCATCACGACCGATCAGCTGTTCCCCGACACCCCGGCGTCTTTCCCGCGCCGCTGCTCGGCAGTCTCCTCCTCGGCTTCGGGATCACCCCTCCGCCACGTCGGCCACTCTCGCCTGACGAGTCCCACCACGAGACCCGTCACCAACCCGGCCAGCCCCAGGATGCAGGGCGCAGTTATCGCCAGGCTGTCGAGGCCGACCCCCATGCGGGAGAGACGCTGCGTCCCCAAGCCACCCGATGAGAACCAGGCCAGCAGGAACAGCAGGGCCCCTGCGGCGATCCCGGCCAGACCCCCGGCGAGCGCGGTTTCGTAGAACCGCTCGGAGGTGCGCTTCAGCGTGACGATGAGCCCCGCCAGCACACCCGCGACTGCTCCGCCCAGCAGCCACAGCCAGGCCAGGTCCGGCACCGGGCCCTGTTCGGGGACCGCGCCGAGCACCGGGATGGATGGCAGGAATCCGAGGCTCGTGCCGTTCATGTTGAGCAGCGTCCCCTCTCCCAGGGTGACTCCCGCTCCCAGCGTCCAGGCCATGGCCCAGATGACCAGGTTCGGGAGCCAGATCAGCTGCGTGACGACAAGCAGGATCCCCGCCGTGACGTCGCCACCAAGTCCGTCGGCAATACTGGCGATGCGGTCGCGTCCCAGGAAGAGCACAACCGTCAGGAGCGCGGCTCCGGTTCCCACTCCGGTGAGGGTGGCCACCCCGACCGCCCGGGGCAGCGGACGCAACCTCGCGGGCCACTGCTCACCGAGGTCGTACCCGATGGCACGCGCGGCACCCCAGAATCCGGAGGTGACACCGATCAGGAGGCTTCCCAGCAGGGTGCGGATCACCGAGGTCTCCGGAACGATGAATGCGATCAGGGTGACGGAAATGGCATAGGTGCCCGCGTAGGTGCCACCAATCTTCAGCACCAGTCCCCGCAGATCGGCGGTCTCGTCGAGGGCGGAGCGGGCCGCCAACCCGGAGACGGGAATCCCAAGCAGCAGCAGGACCAGGCTCAACCCGAGCGGCGCAATGCTCACCAGCTGCCCCCCGATCATGGTCGCCGCCCCGTTGGCGAGCAGCAAAATGCGAGATGCCAGCCCGAGCGCATCGGGCAGCTGCGAGTTCGGGGAGGTCAACCACCCCAGCGCCGCAGGGCCCGCCATCAGAAGCCACCCTCCGGCCACCATCGCGAGCGCTCCCAGAGGGGCCAATATGAACCACGGGATGGTCACCTGGGGCATCGCTACACGGGCGGCCTCATCCACATCCACGGCTATCATCCGATGCCGGGAACCGCGTTCCGCCACACCAGCCTCCTTCCTCGATCCAGCAGATCACCGAAGTCATGGGTAACCTGTACCAGTGAGATGCCGCCCGGAAGGCGGTTTCGTCGTCCGCGTGGAGGTGAACATGACTGACTCCGGCAAGCAGCGTCCCCGCAGGGCATTCTCGGCGGACGACGCCCAGCCGGACGGCGTCGACGATACACGCAGTGGGCACGCAGGCCGGGCCCGACGCGGCGCCGCCGATGACATCGACTCGCCGTTCACCCGCCCCCCTTCCTCCTTTCAGGAAACCGTAGTCCCGGCCCCGGTCCTCCCCGGCACGGAGCGACGGGCCGTACCGGGCTCCGGGGCCGGCAGGAGAGCCATGAGATGGGATGGCCTCAATGACGAGACCACCCCGGCGGATCATGACTCCGGATCCGAAACCGCCGTTCACGCCGCGATTTCCCCCTCCTCACCACCGAGAGTGGGCCCCCAGCGCCAGGCCCAGCAGCCGGTCTCCTCCTGGGCCGGCTGGCCCGAACAGCCCTCCCGACCGGCCCGAGAAACCCATCAGCCCCGAGCAGCAGCGCATCGTTCTCCTGCTCGGGCCGCCGAGCCGGAACCCAATGATTTCCGGCCGGAGGAGGATTCCCGTTGGGAGCGGCGCGAGAAATCCGCGACCGTAACAGGCTGGATCTCACTTCACAGGCGGATGCTCACCACGTGGGTGGTGGCGGCAGTCGCAGCGGCGGTCCTGATAGCGAGCGGGATCTTCATGTTCTCCCGACTGGCGGGTCCGAGTGCTGCCGACAGCGCCAATCCGAGTACCTCGGAGGTCGCCAGCGAACCGGTCAGTCTCGCGGACACCTCGCTTCTCGACATCTCTGATGCGGCCCTCATCGAACCGGCCGCCAGCTGGAGCGTCACCCAGACCATCACGGAGAAGGGCAAGGAGACGCTTCGCAAGGTGAACTGCCTGGACTCCGACCCGGCAGAGATCAACACGACGGCTACTCTTCAGCGCGCAATCGGGACACAGCAGGAGGACAAGCTGGCCCTGATACACCAGGTCGACGCTTACGCCAACGAGGAGACCGCCAAGAAGATCTACGAGCAGCGCGCCACGTCCCTGGCGTCCTGTTCCGCGATTCCTGCCTTGATCACGGGCTCCTCCGCCGTTACCCAGCTCGGCGACGAGGTGCTGCAGATGAGCGTCGTCCAGGAGGACATCGCCCAGCATCACACGATTCTCCTGGTGCGCACCGGCAAGGTGATCAGCCTGCTCGACGTGGCCCGGAACAACGACACCGTCGATCCAATGAGTGCGGCGAACGCCCTGCGACGCTCCCTGACCGAGACCTGTCAAACCGCGGCCGGCACCTGTCCCACCACTCCCGCGGTCGCCCCGGCGGCCCCACCCGCCGCCAACCCACAGGGCTGGCTGATCCCGAACGACATCCCGATCATCGCCCCGGGACACCTGGCCTGGAGCGGGGGCAGCCTGAAAGAGGTGGAGTCCTCCGGTATGGGATGTGAGGGTGTGAACCTGACCAGCGAGCAGGGACCCACCGACCGCAAGCAACGCTCCTACACAGTCGGCTCCTCCGACGAGACCTTCAAGGTTTTCGGCATCACCCAGTACCGTTTCGCCTTCGCCGATGCAACCGCCGCCACCACCTTCGGGGATCTGATCTCGGAGAATCTGGCCTCCTGCGCCAAGAGGGTCGCGGCCGCAAAGGTCACGGAACTGAGCCCCGTGACCACCGACGGTAGCGATGGTCCAGCAGTGACGGCTCGGCTTTTCGACATCAAGCAGCAGGTCTCCGACGACGGCTCTCAAAGGCCATACCAGTTGATAGTCGCCAGATCCGGGGCAGCCGTCAGCTATCTGCTGTTCACCGGCGTCGGGGAAAGCAAGTTCAGTGAGGATCAGCTCAAGACCTTGGCCGTCAGGGTCGGCCAGCGCACTGCACAGGGCTAGGGCCCGTACACCCTGCGATACGTCGAATCGCGCTCGCCAGGGATACCGCAACCCACATTCCCAGTCACCAGGACGATCAGCGCATCCGCGGAACTTCGTTTTGCGACACTTCGCAGCCGGCCCCGCAGAATCTCACGGAAGCCGTCCACGGAGTCTCCCGAGGGTCAGGGTTTGCACTGGCCGAGTGCCCGATTGGGTCAGGAATCAACCGGACCGAATCCCTAATTTTGAGAGCTTACTGAGAATTGCTAAGGTTCCCGTTGGATGACCATCAAGATGCGGAGAACTGCCTTGAATCACACGGAAAAGACCACCGCCCCGAAACGGGCCATGGTCGAGGTCGACTGTTCCGACCTCCTCCCTGACGAGGAATCCGATCTGAACGAGGTCGTGGAAGCTTCCACAACTCCTCCCTCGAGACGACGCCGACGTCTCGGGCGAGTCTCGATCGCTTCCGGTCTGGCCGGTTTGCTGGCAGTCGGAACCCTGTTCACCTGGGCCTGGTATTCCCGGACCTCCGGGAGCGAGGCCGTGTCCGATCAGGTGGCCAGCGATGCCGCCGTCCCGGAGGCCGCCGCCCAAGCGGTGGAGCAGGGTTTCGGTCACTCGGGTGACTCTTCCCGCTCCGGGGTTCGAGGCAACCTGGACTCCGCGGTGGCCGATGAGAATGCCAAAGAACACGACGCCTCCCTCAAATCCTCCCGGGACAGCGCCCTGGAGACCAGCGCGGACGAGACCGCCACTGAACGCGAACAACTGATGGAGGCCGACCTCAAGCTCGTGGCAGCGCAGGCGGAGAAACTCGAAGCCGAGAAGAAAGCGGCCGAGGAGCGTCTCGGCGCTGCTCGCGACTCGCTCAAGAAGGCCGGTGTCGACACCTCTCAGATCTCCCCCGAGGATCTGGCGGCCGCTTCCGCCAGCGGCGGGTCCTTGCCGCTCAAGGAGAACTACTCCATCGGCTCCACCTTCGGACAAACCGGCGCCTGGGCCCGATACCACACGGGACAGGACTTCCCGGCACCGGTGGGAACCCCCATCTATGCCGCTGCGTCCGGAATCGTGCTGAGCCCCACCGCTGCTTCTTGGGCGGGCAACAACGTGGTGATCATGCACCTGAACGGTGGCATGACCCTGTATGCGCACCAATCGCAGGTCGTGGTGAAACCAGGGCAGGCGGTCAAGGCCGGCGATCTGATCGGGTATGTCGGGGTGACAGGCCGCAGCTTCGGCCCACACCTGCACTTCGAGTACTACCCGGCAGGTACCACCCCCGGTGACGTCTACAAGGCCACCGATCCCATGGAGTTTCTTCGCAGCCAAGGCGTCACCATCCGCTGACGGTTCTGAGCTCCTTCTCGGTTCACGGGGTTCCGCGCATCCGCCCGGAACCCCGTTGTTCGAGTTCCTACAGTTTCTCCATGGGCGCGTGACTGATGGCGAGACGTTTCTTCCCCGCCGACCCGAAATCCACGTCCACCTGTTGCTTCGGACCGGTCCCGTGGACGGCCATCACCGTTCCGAGCCCGAAAGCGGTGTGGGCCACACGGTCCCCGACGGCCAGGTCGCTGACCGCAGGGCGTTTCCCGCCCCCGGTTCCGAAACTCATTGCTTCTCTGGTCCGTGACCTGCGTTCCGCATCACTGGCAGCCCACGTGGTCGGGGTCTCACCGAGACGACGCCAGTCCATCAGCCCTGCCGGAATCTCCTCCAGGAAACGGGAGGGCGGGTTGTAGCTCGGTTGCCCGAAGGTGACCCGCACCGTGGAACGAGACAGGTGCAACAGTGTGCGGGCCCGCGTGATGCCGACGTAGGCCAGCCGGCGTTCCTCTTCCAGCTCGTCCTGCGACTCCATGGCACGCAGATGGGGAAAGACGCCATCCTCCATGCCGGTGAGGAACACGGTGTCGAACTCCAGGCCCTTCGCGGTGTGCAGAGTCATGAGGGTCACCACTCCCTGCCCCTCCTCCCCGTCCGGCACCTGGTCGGAGTCCGCCACCAGGGCGATCCGCTCCAGGAAGGCGGGCAGCGAGGCATCAGGTTCGGGCATTCCCGCCGCCAGCCCGGATTCGTTGTCCTCGTCGAGATCGACGGAGTTCGCGGCGGCGACGAACTCCGCCGCCACGTTCACCAGTTCCTCCAGGTTCTCCAGGCGCGTTTCGTCCTGGGGATCGGTGGAGTTCTGCAGTTCCGTGAGGTACCCGGAATCAGTGAGCACCGAGGTGAGGATTTCGTCGGCGGGATCACCCTGGGCCATTTTCACACGGTGCCGTTCGATCAGGTCCACGAAACCACGAATCTGTTTCACCGACCGGGTCGCCAGGCCCGGCACGTCCTCACTGCGTGAGAGCGCGTCGAAGAAGCAGATGCGTTCCGCACTGGCCAGCGCCGAGACCGCAGCCTCCGTCCGGTTGCCGATGCCGCGTTTTGGAACGTTGAGGATTCGCCGCACCGATACGTCGTCGGCGGGGTTGGCGATGGCTCGGAGGTAGGCGATGGCGTCTCGGATCTCCCTGCGCTCGTAGAACCGCACACCGCCGACCACCCGGTAGGGCATCCCCACACGGATGAACACCTCCTCAAGCGCCCGGGACTGGGCATTGGTGCGGTAGAACACCGCGACATCGCCATAGCGGGCACGACCCTCGTCGACGAGCCGGTCGATCTCCCCCGCCACGAACTGCGCCTCGTCGTGTTCGGTGTCGGCCACCCACCCAACGATCGGGGCCCCCTCCCCCAGGTCGCTCCACAATGCCTTGTCGCGGCGCCCTCGGTTTCTGGCTATCACGGCGTTCGCGGCCTGGAGCACGGTGTTGGTGGAACGATAGTTCTGGTCCAGCACGATCGTCCTGGCGCCCGGGAAGTCGTTCTCGAAGTCGAGGATGTTGCGAATCGTTGCCCCCCGGAAGGCGTAGATGGACTGGTCCGAGTCGCCCACCACCATCAACTCGGCCGGCTCCACCGTCAAAGCTCCCGTGTCCGACGGGATGGTGTGTCCGCAGAGTTCACGGATCAGCGCGTACTGGGCGTGGTTGGTGTCCTGGTATTCGTCCACCAGCACGTGACGGAACCTGCGGCGGTACTTCTCACGAATCTCGGGGAACGCCTGGAACAGGTTCACTGTGGTCATGATCAGGTCGTCGAAGTCGAGGGCGTTGGCGGCACGCAACCGCGCCTGGTAGTCCTCATAGACCTCGGCGTTGGCCTTCTCAACCGGACCAGCAGCCTGTTCCTTCGCGGTCTCGAAGTCCACCAGATCATTCTTCCAGCCGCTGATGGCGCTCATCACGGCGCGCACCGGGAATCGTTTCGGATCGAGTTCCTGGTTCCGCATCACCAGCGACACCAGACGTTTCGCATCGGTGTCGTCGTAGATGGAGAAGGATCTTGCGATGCCGAACCGGTCGATCTCGGAACGCAGGATACGCACACAGGCCGAGTGGAAGGTGGAGACCCACATCAGCTTCGCCCGGTTCCCGACCAGGTCGGCCACCCGCTCCCGCATCTCGGCGGCAGCCTTGTTGGTGAAGGTGATGGCCAGCACGGCGCCGGGGTGTACCCCTCGGATCCCCACCAGGTGGGCGATGCGCCGGGTCAGCACCCTTGTTTTGCCGGAACCGGCGCCGGCCACCACCAGCACGGGGGAACCAGCATGGACCACGGCCTCTCGTTGAGGTTCGTTCAGGCCCGCCAGCAGTTCCCTCTCGTCGACGGCCCGCGCAGCACCCCGTGGGGAAGATGTGTCAACGACCGCCTCGTCGGGCGCGAAAATGGCGGCAAGATCTGGGAAGAGGGAGTCAGACATCGTGCCATCACCGTAATAGGCTTGGCCGTCATGAGGCGAGTCCTGAGGTTCCTCCGTGTCGTGATTCCCCGGATCAGCGTCGGCCTGCTACTGGCGCAACTCGCCTTCATGATTGGGGTCACCGGCTGGGAGTCGCTGCGGAAGAAGCACCGGAAGCTACGGCGTTTCCCCTACTCCCCCGCCAAACCGGTTGCCGTCGGCCAGGACGAGGTCACCGTCTATACCTTCGGCGAGGAACTCTATCGTGACATGCTCGCCGCCATCGACGGTGCCCGGAAGGTGGTGAACTTCGAGACCTACATCTGGAAGTTCGACGAGGTGGGTGAGGCCTTCAAGGATGCGCTGGGCCGGGCGGCGGCCCGCGGGGTCGAGGTCAACGTCATCTGGGATGATTTCGCGAACCTTGTGGTGCCGCGTCGGTTCTTCACGATGCCGGAGGGGGTGCTCGCACTCCGGCACCCGGCCTTACCGAAACCTTGGTCGCCAAGGACCTGGGGACGCGATCATCGGAAACTCCTGATCGTCGACCACGAGAAGGGATTCATCGGCGGCTACAACATCGGCAAACTGTACGCGCAGCAGTGGCGCGACACCCACGCCCGCGTGATCGGCCCGGGGGCCGCGGAGCTGGAGAACGCCTTCGTCGACTTCTGGAACCAGAACGCCGGCAGGCAGGGACTGCCCAGGCTCTCCAACGACCAGCAGCGGCGTTGGGACTCCCCGCTGAAGGTGCACCGGAACGTGCCCCGGATTCAGGTCTACCCGATCCGCAACATGTACCTCGAGGCCATCGACCGTGCCACCGAACGCATCTGGCTGACCCACGCCTACCTCATCCCCGACGACGACCTGGTGGCAGCACTCCGGGACGCCGTGAAACGCGGAGTGGATGTCCGGATCATCGTGCCCGACCGTTCCAACCACGCCGTGGCGGACTGGTTGTCGCGGGGTTTCTACACCGATCTGTTGAACTCCGGCATCCGTCTGTTCCTCTACCAGGGGGCGATGGTGCACTCGAAGACCGCGGTGATAGACGGCACCTGGTCCACCATCGGAACCGCGAACCTGGACCGCCTCAGCCTGTGGGGCAACTACGAGGCGAACCTCGAGATCACCGACCGCGGTGTGGCCTCCCACATGGAACACGTCTTCTCCGTCGATGAGGGCAACACCGTGGAGCTGACCGTCGAGACCTGGCTCCGCCGGCCCTGGTGGAAGAAGTTCGCTGAATCCCTGCTCAGCCCCTGGCGGCCCCTGTTCTGACCGATACGGGGATGGACCGGGGGTTCACCTGATGGCGTGCGACCCCGCCGCGGGGCATGCTTGATACATGCAAACCCTCATCACATACGTCATCGTCGGTCTGATCGGCGGCAGCATCGCCAAGGCGATCATGCCCGGGAAGGAAAGCGGCGGTTGGGTCGCCACCGCCGCCCTCGGTGCCTTCGGTGCCCTGCTCGCCGGTTGGCTCGGCCAGCTGATCTTCGATTCCTCCTACCAGGGGATCTTCTCCATCCGCGGTCTGATCTTCTCCGTGGTCGGCGCCATCATCATCCTGACGGTCCAGGGCTGGCTCAAGAAACGCAAGATCTGAACCCCGGGCCCGCGGCTCGCCGACCATCCGCCGGGGTGATGGCGGGCCGCGTCCTGCGGGTGAGGGGGTCCCGGCTCACACCAGATGCCGGTCCGTAGCCCACTTGGTGAGTTGGTGACGGTTGCTCAACTGGAGCTTCCGCAACACTGATGAGACGTGGGTTTCCACGGTCTTGATGGAGATGAACAGTTCCCGCGCCACCTCACGATACGAGTAGCCGCGGGCAATCAGTTTCAGCACTTCACGTTCCCGGGAACTGAGCCGGTCCAGTTCCTCGTCGATGCTGGAGATGTCGACGGCACCGGAGAAGGCGTCGAGCACGAAACCGGCCAGGCGCGGCGAGAACACCGCGTCCCCGGAAGCCACCCGCTGGATACCCTCGACGAGTTCCTCCGACGAGATCGACTTCGTCACATACCCCCGGGCACCTGCCCGGATCACGCCGATCACGTCCTCCGCGGCATCCGAGACCGACAACGCCAGGAATTTCACGTCGGGCGCCTTCGCGGCCACTTGTTTGATCACCTCGGCCCCGCCACCGCCCGGCAGGTGAACGTCGAGCAGCACCACGTCGGGTTTCGTCTCCAGGATCGAGGTCACCGACGACGCCACGTCGTGGCCCTCCCCCACCACCTGGCACAGTTTCCCGATCTCGTGTCGCACCCCGGCGCGAAACATGGCGTGATCATCCACGAGCACCACACGCAATTCTTCCAGCAGCTTGTCCTGCTCCTGACTCATCGGCTCAGCTCCAACCTGACCTCGGTACCTTCGCCCGGGGCCGTGCGGATCCGGGCTGTCCCTCCATAGCGCTCCATTCGCGCCCTGATCGATTCTTTCACGCCCCTGCGGTCCGGGCGGATCGTGGCCTCGTCGAACCCGCAGCCACGGTCCCGGACAAACACCTCGACCCGTTCGGGTTCAACCTCGGCGAACACGTCGATCCGGGAGGCACCGGAGTGCTTCGCGGCGTTCGTGACGGCTTCACCCGTCGCCTGCACCAATGCCGTGGACGCCTCGTCGAGGTCCATGTCACTCACACAGATCACCTCGACCGCGATCGGGAACCGCTCCTCGACATCGATCCGCATCTGCCCCAGGGCGCCCTTGAGGGTCTGCGCCCGGGTCTCCTCCCCGTAGAGCCAGGTGCGCAGTTCCCGTTCCTGGCGGCGCGCCAGGGATGCCACCAGGACGGGATCGTCGGCCTGACGCTGGATCAGGGCCAGGGTCTGCAAAACGGAGTCGTGCAGGTGGGCGGCCATGTCGGCCCGCGCCTCGGCACGCAGCCGTTCCCGATCAGCGGTCCTGACCCGCGACCAGAGGCGAAGCAGCCAGGGCGCCATGACGACAGCCACTCCCGCGAGAAGCGCGACAGCTGCCGCGACCACCGTCTGGAGGCCCTCCCAACCGAACTGGGAGGCGAGCAGCCAGCTGGTCCCGAAACCCACCAGGAGCAATCCACCGACGAGTCTCGCGACGCTGGCCACCATTCTGGCACGCGATCCGGGCCGCTCCCCCGGAAAACGTGTCCTCAATCCGCCCCCGTCGGCCTGGAACCAGATCAGGACCACACCGACGCCCGCCAGCAGAAGCGGCCAGAACAGGGACATCCCCCGGCCGGCATCGGTGTCGTCGCCGGGGATCATCCCCCACAGCACCCCGGCTATCAAGGTCCCCGCGGAGAACAGCATTCCTGCATCGATCCGCCTGTCGATCCGCTGCGGCCGCATGCTGGCCCGGGTCGCGCCCGCAAGTCCGGGCGCCTCTTCACGCTCACCCACGGGTACCAGGGCCCACAACACCCCGTACAGGAACACCCCCAGGCCGTTGAAGAACGCCAGCAGCACGAAGGCCACCCGGAACCAGACAACGGGCCACCGCAGATGCGCGGCAATCCCGCTCGCCACTCCGGCTATCGCCTTCTGCGAGAGGTCACGTCGTAACTGCGGGGGATCGTTCGTGGGGGACGGGTCGGAACTCATGACCCTCAAAGACTGACACGCCGGGAACCATCACGCCACCCAGTGAACCGGGTTTCAGGGCCCTTCACGGAAAACCTCAGGGGAAGTCCTGATGGCCGCTCACCGTTTCAGGGGTAAGACTGGAGAACATGAACGAGCTGGTGGATCTGGGGGCGCTGCACCCACAACTCGCCCATCTGGACCGCCCGGCCGACGGTTTCACTCCCGGATTCTGCCGGGCCATCGGTTCTCGTTTCGGCATCGATCCGCTGTTGATACGCATCCTCTTCATCCTGGCATCCGCACTGAGCGGGGTGGGGGTGATCGCATACGCCTGGGGAATCCTGCTGACCCCGCGCGCCGGACACCAGGCCCTCATCCACCGGCTGCTTCCCGTGTTCACCAGCTGGAGTCTCCGGACCCAGTGGACCGTCATAACTCTGAGCTCCACCCTGGTGGTGGCCGCGGTCTCCCAGATGTTGTCCTCGCTGTTCTCCATGCTGTTGCTGCCGCTGTTCGCCCTGGTGCTGTACAGCCGCTGGCGGGAGCCTCACAGGCAGCCGGTTTCCCCCACCGTCCCCTTCCCCGATCGAAAGCAACCCACCGCCGGGACCGATCCCCAGCTTCCCGTGGTGGATCTCTACGCCCCCGAGGCCCCCGAGCCACAGCCGCTCGAACGCGTGCGGTGTTCCTGGCTCGGCACGGGGCTGGTGCTGTTCGTCGGCTATCTCGCAACCACCGGTGTCGTCGTACTGGGTCTGCTGAGCAACCCCCTCCTGAGCCTCTCCATCGTCCTCGGAGCCGTCGGAGTCATGATCCTCGGTTGGGGACTGCTGGTGCGCAACCGCCGTCTCCCCGTGGTGTTGCTGCTGCTCGCGGTCATGTTCGCTGGCACCACCGCGGTGCTCTCCACCAGCGAGGTGGAGAGCACCGCAAACCCCATCGAGGTCAGCTCCGGCCAGGAGCGTCTCAATTACCAGTTCACGATGGCCGATGAAGGAGTGGTGGATCTCCGGCACCTGCCCGCAGACAGCTCCATGGCCGTTCACGTGCGGACCGTCATGAGCGAGGTTCGCATCATGCTGCCGAGACCGCCGACCCGCCGCTACGTGAGGGCCTGGGCGATTGATGTGTCCTGGCCCGGGGGCACCGCTCCCCGAGATCACGATCCCGCGGCCCAGGGAATCCAGCTGCTCATAGACGGGTATTTGTCCAGCGTAAAAGTGGAGTACCCCTCATGAAACGGCTGGATGTTCCGACCATGGTCACGGGTGTGATCGTCATCGGTTTCGCGGCGATCTCCGCGTGGTCCGCCCTCGGGCAGGGGTTCGTCATCCCCATGAGGATGCTGTTCGCGGGTGTGCTGCTTGTGGCGGGTTCACTGGGATTGATGATCATCCTCGGACGTTCACCCGGAAACAGGAAAACCAACGAAAGGAAGAAATGATGGCACTCGTTCGTTCGGACTCCGACAAGTGGATCGCAGGCGTCGCCGGAGGCATCGCAGAGGCGACCGGCTACGACTCCAGGACTGTGCGCCTGGTGCTCGCGCTGCTCATGGTGTGCGCCGGTTCCGGGCTCCTGATCTATTTCGTTCTCTGGGCCATCATGCCCCGCCCCACGGGTGGTTCCCTGGCCGAGGACGGGCTGCGGGAGGTCAACAGGTGGCGCCGGGAACGACACCGCTGATCCCCCGGTCCCACGCATCCCATTGGCCGATGCCCTGTCCGTGAAACGGGCGGGGTGGCGTGTCCGGCTGACCCGTACCCGAGACGTTCCGCCGGGCACCTGCCCCGCCCGTGCGAGCTCATTGACGACCTCACCCAGACCGATGTGGTGCTCTCGGCGCAGGCGCTCCGCCGCAGCGGCGACCTCGGGATCGAGTCGTACCGTTTTGTCCTCACAACATCATCGCAGCATCACAGATTCATGAATCACGCATCGCTGATGCGTCCGATGCCTCAAGAAGACCTGGATTGAGCTGCCGGGAAATTCTTTTCAACATCAGGGCATTGCGAAAAGTTCCACCCCGGAACTACTCCCACTCGATGGTTGCCGGTGGTTTGCTGGTGATGTCCAAGACCACCCGGTTGACCTCGGCACACTCGTTGGTGATCCGGGTGGAGATCTTCTCCAGCAGTTCCCACGGCAGTTTCGCCCAGTCCGCGGTCATGGCGTCCTCGCTGCTGACCGGCCGCAGAACAATGGGGTGG
>CALLVV010000013.1 GCA_938012815.1 uncultured Propionibacteriaceae bacterium | reverse complement strand
GCGGGCGTCAGCTGGCACTGCAACCCTGTGTCCGCCCGAAACAGGAAACGCGACTGGGAGACCTTCCAGATCGAGGAGCTCATCCCCTGGGTGGACGCCACCTTCCGCACCTTCCCGGAACAGGCCGGACGCGCCGTCTCCGGATTCTCCATGGGCGGGTTCGGCGCCCTCAAATACACCGCCAAGTACAGTGACCACTTCGCCTCGGTCAGCGCGCACTCCGGCCCCGCCAACCTGCGCACCACGAGCTACGACATACGACTCAGCGGCATGGCAGTCACCGATGTGATCGTCCGCTGGGCAAATATCACCTCGGCCCTTGTTGAACTCGGTGGTGGCACTGTGTACGGATTCCCCGAACTCGAATGGCGTCAGGATCTCATCACTGCGGACAATCCCGTCGAGAACATCGAGAAATACCGCAACAAACGGATCTTCCTTGTCGCCGGAACCGACCGGCTCAAGACCCTGTGGAGCAATTTCCCCCAGATGGCTAAGAAGCTCGGGGGCGTCCTGAACGAAGACACTGTTCTCAACACACAGAAAGAGTTCGCGGAAAAACTCGACGCGGCCGGAATCCAGTACGAGCGGTACGAGGAACCGGGCGATCACTTCATCCGTCCGGCGCGTCTCCAGCAGGACATCGACGGAATCGTCGCCCACCTCCGCAAGGCCGGATGACAAGCAGCTCTGAAGGAGTCCTTGGAGTCTCACCCCACGTTCAGGAGGCCTTGACGTCTTCGATATCGCCTCAGAATTGAGATTCTCGCTGACTTCCTGGTGCTGCGCGTGCAGGAAATCATCCCCGGAGGCCTGAGCGATCGGGCGACGAGCACACATTTCCGTGGATTCGGGTGGCAGCCCGAATCCACGGAACATCGCCGACGGATTCGCCCGGCACGTCGTCATCGTCTCCCACTGACATCTCGGCCCAGCGACGGGCTCAGTGCCAAGATCACTATCGCGAAGGCCGGGACCACCCACAGTGCCAGGCGCAGGTCGGTGGCCTCCGACAGGGCACCGATCAACGGCGGACCCGCGAAGAAACCGATTCGCATCATCCAGGTGACGACCATCAGCCCGTCGCCGTGGTTCATGTCGGGCAGCTCGTCAGCGGCGTGCATGGCCGACGGGATCGCTGTCGCAACACCCCAGCCGACGCAGGCGAAACCCAGGACCGCGGTGGTCGGGGACGGCCAGATCAACGACAATCCCATGCCGAGAAAAGCGATGATGCCGCCCTGTACGACGGCGAACCGCGGTCCGATCTGCGACACCAGGGCGTCGCCGGTGAACCGGCCGATCAGCTGCGCCCCCTGCAACCCGACGAAGGCCATACCCGCCACGAACGGGATGACCTCGAACTGCCGGTCCAGGTAGATCGCACCCCAGGTGGAGCCGGTGTCCTCCATTAGCCCGGCCGAGGCCCCGAGCAACCCGAGAGCCGCGAGTCGCACGACGAGCCTCGCGGGGAGGCACCGCCGTCGCTGTCGCCGGCTCCTCTCGGCCTGTGGGTCATGGTCCAGACCGGGCAGCAGCAGGGCCTTCGCACCCAGCGACATCCCACCGAACACCACCGTCGCCGCAACACACTGCACCCAGACGGGAATCCCCGCCTGCCCGGCGGCGGACCCGATGAAACCCCCGCACACCGCACCGATCGACCACCAACCGTGGAAGCTGTTGAGGATCGGGCGACCGTAGAGTTCCTGGACGCGCAGTCCGTGGGCGTTCATCGAGATGTCGGTCAACGTGTCGAGGCTCGCCATCAGGAACACCCCCACCGCGAACACCCAGGCCGCAGGAGCGTTGCCGATGAGGTTCAGCATGGCAATCCCCACCGCCTGCGAGACCACCGACACCCACGCCGACGAGTACCGCCGGATCAGTGCGGCCGTCACCAGTCCCGCAACCAGGCCGCCGACGGGGCCGATCGCCACCGCGATGCCCCACCACTGGTCGTCGAGCCTCAGGGACTCCTTGATCTCGGGATATCTGGGCAGGATCGACGACCACGCCACCCCGTTCAACCAGAACAGCATGACGACACCCCACCGGGCCCGCCGGGCGTCAGCACTCATTCCGGGATTATGTCATTGTGAAGAATTGTGCGGCGTACACGGTACACAATCCTTCACACCCACGACGAAATCTTTCAACGAACGGGGCCTAGACTCGTCGGCATGGACGCCATAGAGGTCATCTCCACCAAACGCGACGGCGGCAGGCTCAGCGACGACCAGATCGACTGGGTGATCCGGGCCTACACCGACGGGGTGGTGGCCGACGAGCAGATGTCGGCGCTGGCGATGGCGATCCTGCTCAACGGCATGGACCGCGACGAGATCGCCCGCTGGACCGCCGCGATGATCGCCTCCGGCCAGCGCATGGACTTCTCGTCGTTGGGCAGACCCACCGCCGACAAGCACTCCACAGGCGGCGTCGGCGACAAGATCACCCTGCCCCTGGCACCCCTGGTGGCGACCTTCGACGTGGCGGTGCCGCAACTGTCGGGACGCGGTCTCGGACACACGGGCGGCACCCTCGACAAGATGGAGTCCATCCCGGGCTGGCGCGCCGCCTTGAGCAACGAGGAGTTGCTGGCGCAGCTGGCCGACATCGGGGCGGTGGTCTGCGCCGCCGGTTCCGGCCTGGCCCCGGCCGACAAGAAGCTCTACGCCCTGCGCGACGCCACCGGCACCGTCGAGGCCATCCCGCTGATCGCCTCGTCGATCATGAGCAAGAAGATCGCGGAGGGCACGGGGGCGCTGGTGCTGGACGTGAAGGTCGGTTCGGGCGCGTTCATGAAGACCCGCGACCACGCGGAGGAGCTGGCCCGCACCATGGTGACGCTGGGAACGGACGCGGGCGTCACCACCGTCGCGCTGCTGACGAACATGGACACCCCCCTCGGACGGACCGCAGGGAACGCACTCGAAGTCCGCGAGTCGCTGGAGGTGCTGGCGGGCGGCGGCCCGCGCGACGTGGTGGAGCTGACCGTGCGACTCGCCCACGAGATGCTGGCCGCCGCCGGTAAACCCGACGTCGACCCGGCCCCGGCGCTGCAGGACGGCCGCGCGATGGACGTGTGGCGGCGCATGGTAGCGGCGCAGGGCGGCGACCCCGACGCGCCCCTGCCGGTGGCGGAACACACCCACGTCATCACCGCGGAAAACGACGGGTACGTCGCACGCCTGGACGCGATGGCGGTCGGGGTGGCGGCCTGGCGGCTGGGGGCGGGCCGGGCCCGCAAGGAGGACGACGTGCAGGCGGTCGCGGGCGTCGAGATGCACGCCAAACCCGGCGACCACATCACCCGGGGAGCCCCGCTGTTCACCCTCCACACCGCCACACCGGAGCGCTTCGACCGCGCCCTGGAGGCCCTCGACGGCGCCGTCGCCTACTCCAGGAACCCGGTCACCCCCGACCCCGTGATCCTGGATAGGATCGACGCCAACGGCTGAGGGAGCCGCGGTACGGGCAACGATTTCACCCGCACGCGTGCGCTGGTATAGTCTTTCCGCCGGTTCAGATGAGCCGCCGGGGTGTGGCGCAGCTTGGTAGCGCGCGTCGTTCGGGACGACGAGGCCGCAGGTTCAAATCCTGTCACCCCGACCCTCGCTAAGGTCCTCTGGCCAGGGAAAACACTTGGCCGGAGGGCCTTCGTCAACTCAGCTGCTGCACGCATGATGCACTCCGCGCGACACGGTCCGACGCGGCCGAGGTCAGGAAGGAAGCGTCACCTCCACGTTGCCCTTGTCACTGCTCAGGAGGATCGACCACTGGAGGTTGAACGGTTTTACCCGGAAACACTCTGTCCATTCCAGCGTCTTACCGGGCAACACATCCGTGAGGGTTGCTCCGCAGTTGTTTGCAGTGTTGATGGCGGTCTCCGCGGCCCGGGTGCCGATGGTGGCCTGCACGGTCAGAAAGAGGGGCTGGAAGTCCTTGCGAATCACAGACGACAACACCCCACCGGCCCGTCGCACTTGGCCCTGTTGCGGCTTCTGCAACAATGGGTTGCAAGCCGGATCGCTGGCGACTACTTCGCCTCGGGGTGGCGGCAGCGATTAGTTGTCGACCGACACGAGTTGTGTCAAGGAAGAGGGGATTGTGGTTTCCGAGTGGCGGGTCGGGGTCAGCGATGTCGGAATTCTTGTCAGCAGAATTTTTGATTCATCGCGCGACGGCGCCCTGGTCGTGGTGTCACCCGCCAGCGACACGAACCGGCCCCGGATCGATCCCAAACTACTGGCCCAGCACCTGGTTCCCGGAACCGAATTGGCCGTCCTTGATTCCATGACCGCCTCCGAGCGACTATCGGACACCGTGGATCCCCAATTCCAGGTTTATGGTGGCGGTATCCGTGTGATTCTCGCGGGGGCGGCCAGGACCGACCATTGGCGACGGCACCGGTTATTCCGGGTCTATCCGGGAGACGATGCCGACAGCGCCTGCCTTGAAATAGCGGATTACGTCAGGGCCCGTCAAGAAATCGGCGGATCACGCAAGGTCGGGGCCAGCACCCCCCAGCAGGCCCTGTCCGAGGACCAGATGGCTGCCCTCAACCGGTTCAGGTCCTTCCTCGACGTCACACCACCCACACCACCCCAGGCCCCGAAAGTCCCGAAACCGGGACCACCGAGTTCGCGCGCCCCGAAACCGGGACCGGCCCCCAAGCCGGGACCCCACCGCCCGGCCAGCACGCCGCCCACACCCGCCCCGGTCGCCCCCACACCCTCCGCGCCAGCCGTCGCGGGGCTCAGCGCAACCGAGCTGAAAAACCTGCTGGACACCCAGACGGAACGGATTGCCAACAAGCTGCGCAGCTCCATAATCGACGATCTCATGCTGCTTCTCGACAGCGATCACGAGTCCTTGGCCAGGGAACGTTCCCGCGCCGACGCCGCAGAGGAAGAACTGGACGATCTACGCCGCCGAATGGCCGATCAGGAGGAGCGCCGCGGATATCCCCGGGTCTACAGTGACCCGGAAAAACAATTCCGCTGGGAAGTGGAATACGAATGGCTTACCGGAAACCCGGAGGAGGAACGAGGGGAGTCACTGGTTCCCTACATAATCAGCGAAGGCTTCCTCGACTCCATGGAAGCGGAAATTCTGCGCGGCAGGGCGAAGATCATTCAGGTCGTGGTCGACATTCTATCCGGTCACGCCTGGGACCGGAGAAAAACCCACCAATTCATCATTCCGGGCAAGTCGGTGATCCAGAAATCCATTCCCGAGGGCGCCGTTCCGTGGCGGACGTATGTGAAACGCGGGGCACCGGGCGCTGCACGGTTGACCTGGTGGCAGTACCCGGACAAAACCATCGAGCTGGTCCACGTCGGCCACCACGACGACCTGTTGCGGTAGAAGATTTCAGCTCACGCGTGCAACGTGGATAGCATCGGCTATCGGCGCGCTGAGCTCAATCTCGTTTCCCTCATGTCTGACGGCCATCAACCCCATCCCGGACAGCCCGGAAAGCACTTCCAGGCGCGTCCCGATGGCTATACCACGTTCTGTGAGGAATCGGAGAATCTCCGGATTGGAGTCTGAGACCCGCGCCACCTGCACCTCGGTGCCCGCTGTGGCGTGCGACATCAGCACCACCCCGAGATTTCCGGTGTTCCCGCTCCTCGGGATTGGGTCGCCGTGCGGGTCCGCGTCCGGATGACCTAGGATCTCGTCCATCCGGTCGACGAGCGCCTCGGATGCTGCGTGCTCAAGTCGGTCGGCTTCGTCGTGGACCTGGTCCCAAGGCATACCCAACGATCTGACCAGGTAGGTCTCGATGATGCGGTGACGCCGCACCACCGCGCGCCCGATCCGTTCCCCCTCCTCGGTCAGTTCGATGTTCCCGTAGGGGCGGTACTTGATCATTCCCTCCCGGGCCAGGCGTTTCAGGCTGGCCGAGACCGTGGAGGGGGTGACGCCAAGGGCGGCGGCCAGGTCGGTGGTGTTCGGGCAGCGCCCATCATCGGGCCATTCACAGGCCTTCCAGATCAACGCGAGGTAGTCCTCTGTGACCCGGGTTACGTCAGCGCCGGTGGCCGTCATCGTTCCTTCTTCCGGGTGGGTCATCCTGTCAGTGGCTGTCACCACAGCCGACAGACTGCTCGTCACGGGTCGTGTTTCCACCCGCGATGACGATTCTTCCCAAAACCGCGACGCGTCTCAACAGGGCGATGGGTGTCGCAAAAATTGTGGCCAGACACACTTCCAGTTACCCGTGGACACACCGGGACCGGCGGGTTCACAGTGGCTTCAGAGGTTGAAGTTTCCCCGGGAAACGAGGTCATCACAACTTCAGTTCTCATCGAACTCGGGAAGGTCTGACGGTGTCTCTCTGGTCCATCTGGCTGGTCGGATTCGGGGTGTCCGCCGACGCGTTCGCCGCATCACTCACCAGCGGCCTGAAAATGGGTCGCTTCAACTACCGGAACGCCCTGGTCGTCGCCCTCACCTTCGCGGGATTCCAGGCCGCGATGCCGCTGCTCGGATGGTTGCTGGCCGCCAACTTCACCAGTCTCCTCGATCCCTTCGACCACTGGATCGCCTTCGCGCTGCTCGCGATCATCGGCGGCAAGATGGCCTGGGAGGCGTTCCAGGCCGACGAGGACGAGGGCGACGGCGACCAGGGGAGCAGGCTCGGCCTGCGTCGCCTGCTGATCCTGGGGATCGCGACCAGCATCGACGCGGCGGCCGTCGGGGTGTCCTTCGCGATGCTGGAGGTCTCCATTCTTCTGGCGATCCTCTGCATCGGCCTGATAACGCTGGTGACCTCGTTCGCCGCGGTCGGAATCGGGCACCGGATCGGGGTGAGGTTCCGTAGGCCCGCCGAGTTCCTGGGCGGCGTGGTGTTGATCATCATCGGGACCCGCATCCTGCTGGAGGGACTCGGCCTGTTGTAACCGGTTCCCGCGGCCGGGCCGCGCAATCCGGCCTCCCATGTCTGGTCAAACCTTCATCAAGGGATACGCTGGCGCCGTCATCATGCATCGGCCCTGTCCCGAAGGAGCGCCATGGAACGCAACACCGAGTTGTTGCTCCGAGTCGCACGCATGTACTACATCCAGTCCGAGACCATGGAGGCGATCGCCCATCACCTGGGGGTTTCCCGTTCGACGGTGTCGCGGCTGCTGAAGGAAGCCAAGGACCGGGGGCTGGTGCGCGTCACCATCACCGACCCCGACCGCCCCATGACCCGCCTGGCCAAAATCTTCCGCAAGAACTTCCGCGTCCAGGCGCATCTGGTCAACGTCCGTCCCGGCTCCAGTTACGTGCTGCGACTCGAACAGGTCGCGAAAGTGGCCGCCCGGCTCCTCGACGAGATCATCACCGACAACGATGTCGTCGGGGTGGCGTGGGGAACCACCATCTCCGCGGTCGCCCAACACCTGCGACCCCGCGACCTGAGCGGGGTGACCGTGGTGAGCCTGAACGGCGGCGCGAACCACCGCACCACGGGGCTGCCCTACGTGGGTTCCATCCTGCAGCGTTTCGCAGCCGCGTTCCACGGCGAGGAACAGTTCCTGGCGCTACCGGCCTTCTTCGACAACCCCGGCACCCGCACCGCCATGTGGGCGGAACGCTCCACCCGCCACATGCTCCAAGTGCGGGCTGCCTGCACGAAGGCGGTTTTCGGGGTGGGGGGTCTCGGCGCCGACCTGCAGTCACACGTGTACTCCGCCAACTACCTCGACGACTCCGAACTGGCCTGCCTGAAATCGGAGGGTGTGGTGGGAGATGTCTGCACCGTGATGCTGCGGGCCGACGGGTCCTGGCGTGACATCCCCATCAACTCCCGCGCCACCGGCATGACCCCGGCTGAGCTGCGAGCCATTCCCCGTCGCATCTGCGTGGTCAGCGGGACGGGCAAGGCGGTGCCGGTGCTGGGTGCACTGCGCGCCGGAGTCGCGACGGACGTGGTGATCGATGAGGAAACCGCCCGCGCGGTGTTGCACGAGATGCGACCCGGATTGCGCCTCGACTAGAAATTCCGGGCAGTTGATTCCCGTTTCCGATTCGGATGCGTTTCGTGAACCTCATAGGCTGTCCTCATGACTGATCTGCTCGTCACCACCCTGGACGACGGGGTCGCTACTCTCACCCTCAACCGTCCCGACGCCATCAACTCCCTCAATCTCGAGATGCTCCAGGCAGCAAGCGAGATCCTCACCTCGTGGGCCCACGACGACTCGGTGCGGGAGGTGGTGCTCCGCGGTGAGGGGACGCGCGGGTTCAGCGCGGGCGCCGATGTGCGGGAGTTGTCGCAGGCCATCAGCGAAGGGAAACCCTGGCTGCGGTTCCTGGAGGTCGAGTACCTGCTCGACCTGATCGTCGCCCAGTTCCCGAAACACGTCACCGCCCGCCTCAACGGCATCACCATGGGAGGCGGCCTGGGCTTGACGGTCAACGCCGACCGGCGAATAGTCGACTCGTCGACGCTGATGGCGATGCCGGAGACGAAGATCGGGTTCTTCCCGGACGCGGGCGTCATGTACTGGCTGGCGCGGGCCGGAGCGCTGGGCACCCACATGGCGCTGACCTCCGGCACGATCGGCGGAGGTGACGCCCTGCGCATCAAACTGGCCGACGAGACGTCCGACGGTGACCTGCCCGCCCCGCTGTCGGAGGCCGCCTGGATCCAGGAGTGCTACATCGGTGACGATGCGGTCGAGATCGCCCACCGGCTCGAGGAGCATCCCGACCCGGCCGCCCAGCAGGCGGGCCGCGAGCTGCGGGCCCGCTCACCGTTCTCGGTTCACGTCGCGCTGCGAGCGCTGCGCCGCGCCGCCACCCTCGACCTGAACGGGGTGCTGCACCAGGACCTGCGACTCGCAGAGCACATGATCCCCGTCGATTTCGTCGAGGGCGTGCGCGCGCTCCTGATCGACAAGGACAACCAGCCCGCCTGGCGCTACGCCACCCTGGAGGACGTGCCCAACCGGGTCGTCGACGAGGTGTTCTCCTACTGACGGAAACACTCTCGGGGAGTACCGCCGCGGCCCTTTCGTGACTAGGCTCGTGTCCCATGAGCGATGCCCAGTCCCACAATCCCGACCTGCCCGCCCGCGACGGCTCCACCGATCCGTGGCTGTGGCTTGAGGACGTGACCGGCGAGGACGCGCTGGGGTGGGTGCGTGACCACAACGCACGCGCCGAGGAGGAACTCGATGCGGACGACGAGGTGACGGCCCTGGCGGCGGAGCTGAAGGCGATCCTCGACTCCCCGGCGAGCATCCCGAACGTGATGCGCCGCGGCGACCAGCTGTACAACTTCTGGACCGACGCGGAGCATCCACGGGGGCTGTGGCGGCGCACGTCGATGGACTCTTACCGCACCGAGGAGCCCGACTGGGAGGTGCTGATCGACGTCGACGCCCTGAACGCGGCGGAGCAGGAGGACTGGGTGTGGCACGGTGCCACCGTGCTGCGCCCTGAGGACGGCCAGCCATGGCGGCACGCCCTGGTCGCCCTGTCCCACGGCGGCTCCGACGCGGACGTCACCCGCGAGTTCGATCTGGTCACCAAACGGTTCGTGCCCGCGTCCGAGGGCGGGTTCGAACGGCCCGACGCGAAGGGGAGCCTCAGCTGGATCGACGCTGACACGGTTTTCGTCGCCACCGATTTCGGACCCGAGAGCGTCAGCAGCTCCGGATATCCCCTGCAGGTGCGTCGCTGGCGCCGGGGAACGCCGATGCCGGAGGCGGATCTCGTCTACCAAGGCGAGCCAACGGACATGCAGGTCGGCGCGGGCCGCGATCACATGCCAGGGTTCGTGCGCGACTGGGTCTACCAGGTCCGTGACTTCTACGACTACGACCTGTTCCTGCTGAACCCCGACGACTCGCTGAGCCTGATCGACGTCCCCTCCGACTGCACGGCCGCACCCCACCGCGACCTGCTGCTGCTCACGCCCCGCACCGACTGGGAGGTCGACGACGTGCTGGTGCCCGCGGGGTCCCTCGCCGTGGCGCGGTTGGAGTCGTTCCTGCCCGGCTGGGAGGGGAAGGGGCCGCGCGTGCGGGTGTTGTTCGCCCCGTCGGAGTCGACCTCGATCGCGGATTTCTTCGTCACCCGGAACTTCATCGTGGTCACCGCCCAGGAGGACGTCCGCACCTACCTGCTGGTGTTCCACCACGACGGCGAGCAGTGGCAGTCGCGCCGCATCCACCGCGACCTGCCGGGCACGGTGTGGGCCTCGGCCGTCGACGACGTCGAGGGCGACGAGCTGTGGATCACGGCCACGGGTTTCCTCCAGCCGCCGACGCTGTACCTGGGCGATCTGGCGCCCCTGCTGGCGGGCGAGGATCCGTCGCCGCTGGTGCGGCTGAAGGCGGAACCGTCGCACTTCGACGTCACGGGCCTCGAGGTGAGCCAGCACTTCGCGATCAGCGACGACGGCACGCGTGTGCCGTACTTCCAGATCGGTCGCACCGATCCGCCCCCGGCCGGCGAGAACCCGACCCTGCTGGGAGGGTACGGCGGTTTCGAGGTGTCGATGTCGCCGCAGTACGGGCCTCTGACGGGCAAGGCGTGGCTGGAGCGGGGCGGCACCCACGTGGTCGCGAACATCCGCGGCGGCGGTGAGTATGGCCCGGCCTGGCACCAGGCCGCGCTGAAGGAGCGCCGGCATCGCGCCTATGAGGATTTCGCGGCGGTCGCGCGGGATCTCGTCGCCCGCGGCGTGACCACCCGGGAGCGTCTGGCGTGCCTGGGCGGCTCGAACGGCGGCCTGCTCACCGGGAACATGCTCACCCGGTACCCGGGGCTATTCGGGGCGGTGGTGATCCAGGTTCCGCTGCTCGACATGCGCCGTTACACGAAACTCCTGGCGGGCGCGTCGTGGATAGCCGAGTACGGCGACCCCGATACCGACGACTGGGACTACATCCGTACCTTCAGCCCCTACCACCTCCTGGACGAATCGGTGGACTACCCGGCGACGCTGGTGACCACCTCCACCCGCGACGACCGCGTCCATCCGGGCCACGCCCGCAAGTTCACGGCGGCCCTGGAGGCCATCGGCGCCGACGTCCGCTACTGGGAGAACACGGAGGGCGGTCACGGAGGGGCGGCCGACAACACCCAGCGCGCCTGGATGAACGCCCTGATCTGGACCTTCCTCCACCGCACCATAGGCCGCTGACCGGCACCGCGAAACCCACTTCGGTTCGCTGGCCCTACCGTCGTCCGCCAGCCCACCTGCGGTACGCCAGCCTTACGGACAAACGCCAGCGCTACAGCGCAAGCAAACGACCACAAGGCAAGCAAACCTCGACGAGGCGGCGCACCCCGGCTTCACCCCGCCACTCCCGCGGCCCTCACCAGAGCGGCCGCCACCGCACCCAGTACCACGACCAGCAGGAACGGGGCACGCAACCGCAGGGCCACCACCGCGACCGCCAGCGACGCCAGCCGCGCGTCGACTGTGACGACACTGCCCGTGGTGAAGGTGGAGATCCCGATCAGCCCGGCCAGCACCCCGACGGTCATGCCGGCCATGGTCAGCACGGTGCGTTCGTCGTCGAGGAGACGGCGCGGCACCAGCAGGCCCGCCAGTTTGGTCGCGAAACACGCCAGCGACGCGACCAGCACCCAGCCCCACATCACCGCACCCCCTCATCCCTGGAGGACTGATCCCGGCGGGCGGTGCGCTGACGCTGAAGCAAGGCGGCACCACCGCCGACCACGACGGCCGCCAGGATCGGCAACCCGGCGGGAAGCACCGGCACCAACGCCACCGTCACCGCGGCCGCGGCGATCGCCGTAGCCACCGCATCACGCGCCACCAAGCGGGGCCACAGCAGCCCACAAAAGGCGGCCAGGGCGGCGCCGTCGAGCCCCCAGGCCTTCGGGTCGCCCAGCAGGTTGCCCAGCAGCGCCCCGACCAGGGTCATCGCATTCCACAGCGCGAACACTCCGGCTCCGGTGACCCAGAAACCCAGCCTCCGCAGCCGCTGGTCCGGCTGGGTCGCGGCCACCGCCGTCGACTCGTCGGTGGTGAAGTGCGCCATCAGGATCCGCTGCACCCAGCGGGGATGAAACCACGAGTTCACCTGCATCACGTAGACGGCATTGCGCAACCCGACGAGCATGGCCGCCCCGGTGGCGGGCAGCCCGCCGCCCGCCAATGCCCCGACGAAGGCGAACTGCGACCCACCCGTGTACATCAGCAGGCTCAACACCATCGTCTGCCAGACATCGAGCCCCGCAGCGACGGCCAATGCCCCGAAGGACACCCCGTAGGCCCCCGTCGCGACGCTGACGGAAAGCGCCATCCGCCAGGTGGCGGAGGTTTCCGCGGTCAAAGAGCCCCGCCCGTGATCCCTGCAACGAGACCACGTGCCGCCTTCTCACCGAGGTCGACCACCACGTCGACGGGCATGCCCGAGTCGAGCTGCCGGAATCCTGCCTCCAGCAGGCCACGGGTCAGCCCGGCCGCCACCCGCAGCTGCGCCGGGTCCTGGACGAGGGCTGCCCATGCCTGGGCGATCGAGTCGCGCATGATGGCGTGGGAGTCGTCCATCACCTTCGCGGTGGCGGGCGACGGCGTGATGGAGCGGCTCAACCCCATCAGCCAGCCGTGCCCGGTGCGGGCCGCCTGCTGCAGGTTCGCGCGGACCCACACGACGATGCGCTCGGCCGGCGCCTCGACGGCCTCCAGCTCGGAGGCGACCGCGTCGATCCAGGCAGGCAGGTGACGCGCCAGGACCAGACCGCGCAGGTCATCCACTGAGTCGACATAGCGATAAATACTGTTGCGGGCAATTCCAGCGGCTGCTGTCACGGCGCCGGCGGTCAGCTTCTCGGGCTCGCCGGAGCGCATGATCTCCTCGGCGGCGTCGATCAGCCGACGCTGAACCATCGTACGGTGCTGTGCAACGGTGGGGGCTGCGATCTTCGGCACTCGATTCCTCCCTGACTCCTTGGCGACCAATACTAGGACTTCGTCGCGAAACCGCACCAGAAGCGGTCCGGTTCGCTGACCACACCTTGACGCCCCATCTACACTGGATCGGCACCACGACCCGAGGGGAACCATGACCGTCCACGAGCTCATCATCATCGGCTCCGGCCCGGCCGGATACACCGCGGCCATCTATGCGGCCCGCGCCGCGCTGAAACCCATCGTGTTCGAGGGCGCCCTCGACAGCGGCGGCGCGCTGATGAACACCACTGAGGTGGAGAACTTCCCCGGGTTCCCCGACGGCGTGATGGGCCCTGACCTGATGGGCCAGATGCGTGCCCAGGCGGAGAGGTTCGGGGCGCGGCTGATTACCGATGACGTCGAGGCCGTCGATCTGACGGGCGAGGTCAAGAGGGTCACTGACTCCGCTGGCAAGGTCTGGGAGGCAAAAGCGGTGATCCTGGCCATGGGGTCCGGGTACCGCAAGCTGGGCGTCGACGGGGAGGAGCGGCTCTCGGGCCACGGCGTATCCTGGTGCGCCACCTGCGACGGTGCCTTCTTCCGCGACAAGCCCATAGCCGTGATCGGCGGCGGGGACTCCGCGGTGGAGGAGGCCACCTTCCTGACCCGTTTCGCCTCCCGCGTCACCCTCGTGCACCGGCGCGATGAGCTGCGCGCCTCGAAGGCCATGGCCTCCCGCGCCGAGAAGGACCCGAAGCTGGACTTCGCGTGGAACTCGGTGGTGGAATCCATCAACGGGGATGCGCGAGTGGAATCCGTCACCCTGCGCGACACCGCGACGGGGGAAACCCGCCGGCTGGAGGTCTCCGGGGTGTTCGTCGCCATCGGCCACGACCCGCGCAGCGCTCTGGTCAAGGGGCAGGTGGAGCTCGATGGGGCGGGCTACGTGAAGGTCGTCGCCGGTTCCCAGGCCACGAACCTTTCCGGTGTGTTCGCCTGCGGTGACCTGGTGGACCACACCTACCGCCAGGCCATCACGGCAGCCGGTTCCGGGTGCCGGGCCGCTCTCGACGCCGAACGCTGGCTGGCCGCGAACGAGGCGTGACCGTAAACTCGTCACAAAGAGCAAGGAGTGTGAACATGGCCGTTGTCGATGTGACCGAGGCGACCTTCGCCGACGAGGTGCTGCTGTCGCCGATACCGGTGGTGGTGGACTACTGGGCCACGTGGTGCGGACCATGCAAACAGATGGCCCCCATCATCGAGGAACTGGCCCGCGACTACGAGGGCCGGGTGAAATTCGTGAAACTCGACATCAACGCCGAGGTCGCGTTCGCCGCTGAGAAGGGGATCCTCAGCATCCCCACCCTGGAGTTCTACAAGTCCGGGCAGGTGGAGAAAACTCTATCGGGGGGCAAGTCGAAGAACGCGCTCAAGAAGGTCATCGACGAGCTCGTCTGATGACCGATCGTTTCCCGCGCTACGGCGAGGGTTCACCCCCCCGCCGTAGCGCGAGCAGCCCTGAGTCACCCCTGGAACCGGCGTTCCCCGCCCCGAGGCGAACGGCGGAGAGCGTCCCGACCCCTCCCAGGTTCACCGAACCCCGTCGCAGCGCAGCAACCCCCACCAGTCCGGCCAGCCCCGACAAGACCACCGTTTTCAAACGCATCACGGAACCGATCGCGCGACGCTCGGCCACCTCGCCGGAAACGCCCGCCCGGGAACCCCGTGAATGGCACAACGTTCCGAAGGACGACACCGAGGACGAAATCCCCGCCAGGTCGCCGCGCCACCACAACAGCCCGCCCATCCCCAAGTTCGTGAAGGTCATGGGGATCGTCGCGGCAGTGGTGCTGCTCGTGATCGCGGGCTGGCTGGGCATGGCCCTGGGCGGGCTCGGAAAGCCGAGCGCGGACGCCTCGCCGACCTGGGCCCTGAAACTGCCGACGCAGATCGGGAACTTCGCCAACGACGGGGTGAAGGAGTCGGCGGCACCCAGCGGCGCGGGCACCATCCTGCGATCCAACTATTCCGACGGAGCCTCCCAGTTCATGCTGTTGCTGCAGCGCCCGGCCCCGGAGCTGAACTCCTACCTGTCCAATTCCGGCATCACCAGCATCACCTCGGTTCACGACGCCTCGTGCGGCATCTACGAGAGCCAGCAGAAACCGGTGTGCACCCGAGTCATCGACAAGACGGTCATCATGGTCATGGGGCTTGACGGCCAGAACAACGAGACCTTGGCCGACCTGATCGAGGCCGCTTACAACACGGTCAAGAAGCAGCAGTAGATTTTCGCGGTTGCGCAGCACTGGACTGGCCTCAGAAATATTTAGAGCGCTCCAAATGCTCTTTGGTGCTGCGCAACCGCGCTCATTCTTATCGTCCTACGGATAACGTGTACTGGATGAAGGCCGCGCGACAAGACACCCGCCTGGACCCGTTCGTCGAACACTACGCCGCCCGCACTCAGGGGCTCAGGGTATCCGCGGTCCGGGCGCTGTTCGCCGTGGCCAACCGGCCCGAGATCGTGTCGCTGGCGGGAGGGATGCCGAACATCAAGGACCTGCCCCTGGGCGAGATCAGCGACCACATCGCTCGGATGATCCGCGAGCACGGTACGCAGGTCATGCAGTACGGCTCCGGGCAGGGCGAGCCGCGCATCCGCGAGCAGATCTGCGAGGTCATGGCGGAGGAGGGCAGCGTCGCGGACCCCGACGACATCGTCATCACCGCGGGCTCCCAGCAGGGCCTGGACCTCGTCACCCGCACCTTCTGCGACCCGGGGGACGTGATCCTGGCCGAGTCGCCGTCCTACGTGGGGGCGCTCGGCACCTTCCAGAGCTATCAGACCGAGGTGGTGCACATCGCCTGCGACTCCGAGGGGCTGATTCCCGAGGCCCTGACCGAGACCGCCGAACACCTGAAGAAGCAAGGCAGGCACGTCAAGTTCCTGTACACGATCCCGAACTTCAACAACCCGTCGGGGGTGACGCAGCCCGTGGAGCGGCGCCGCCGGGTCATCGAGAGCTGTGCAGAGGCGGGGGTGCTGGTGGTGGAGGACAACCCCTACGGGCTGCTGACCCTCGATTCCGGCCCGCTCCCGGCGATGCTTTCCCTCGATCCGAACGTGGTCTACCTGGGGTCGTTCTCCAAGACCTTCGCTCCGGGATTCCGCGTCGGCTGGGTGTGTGCCCCGCACGGGGTGAGGGAGCGCCTGGTGCTGGCCCAGGAGTCGGCGACGCTGTGCCCTCCGGTGTTCTCCCAGTTCGCGATCAGCAACTACCTGGAGAACTGCGACTGGCGCGGCCAGATCGGGGTCTTCCGAAACATGTACCGCGCCCGCCGCGACGCCATGCTCGCCACCCTGGAACGGGAGATGCCCGAAGGCTGCTCCTGGACCCGGCCCGCAGGTGGGTTCTTCGTCTGGGTGACGCTGCCCGAGGGGCTGGACGCATCGGCGATGCTGCCGCGCGGGGTCGGCGCCCGCGTGGCCTTCGTGCCGGGACCCGCGTTCTTCGCCGACGGGCAGGGTTCCCGCAACGTGCGACTGTCCTACTGCTTCCCGCCGCCCGACCGGATCGCGACGGGGGTGGAGCGATTCGCCCAAGTGGTGCGGAGCGAGTTGGAGATGCTGCGGACCTTCGGCATGCACACCCCGTCGCACGCCAACCCGACCAAGGGACCGGGACCGAACCTGAACTGACCACACCCCGAGTGAAGGACTGATGCCATGACCGTGTTCGTGATCGCCGGTGGCCTGAGCCACGAGCGGGAGGTTTCGTTGCGCTCCGGGAAGCGCCTGGCGGGGGCGCTCCGGAAGAGGGGCCACGCGGTGACCGAAACCGACGTCAACGCCGACCTGATCTCTCGGCTGCTCGGGGACGAGGGCCCCGTCGCCATCCCGGTGCTGCACGGCGAGCTCGGCGAGGATGGCGCACTGCGGGAGGTGCTGTGGATGCTGGGGGTGCCTTTCGTCGGCAGCGACGGCGCCAGCTCCCGGCGCACCTTCGACAAGTCGGTGGCGACGCGGCTGGTCGGGGCCGCCGGCCTGGCGACCCCGCAGCAGGTCGTACTGCCCGACGACGTCTTCCGGGAGCTGGGCGCCCAGGCGATGATGTCGGCGCTCGGGGAGCGGATCGGGTTCCCGCTCATGGTGAAACCCGCCCGGTCGGGTTCGGCGCTCGGGACGACGAAGGTGGATTCCGCGGACGACCTGCCGGCGGCCCTTGTCGGGGCCTTCGCCTACGGGAGGGATGTGGTGGTGGAGGAGTTCGTCGAGGGCACGGAACTGTCCGTGACCGTCCTCGAGGACGGCACCGGCCCGCGCGCGCTGCCACCCGTCGAGATCAGGCCCGCCTCGGGGGTCTACGACTACGAGTCCCGCTACACCGCAGGGGCCACCCGTTTTCTCACCCCCGGCGAGCTGCCCGACGACGTGCTCGAGGCGGCCGGGGACTTGGCGGTCCGCGCCCACCGGGTGCTCGGCCACCGCGACATTTCCCGCACCGACATGATCGTGCGCGAAGGCGTCCCGGTGTTCCTGGAGAGCAATGTGGCACCCGGCCTGACGGACACCTCGCTGACGCCCCTCGCCCTGGAGGCCGCCGGTCTCGACATGGGGGAGGTGTTCTCCACCCTCGTGGAGCGGGCGCGCCACCGCGGCCACTGACGGGGTCTTTTTCCGAAGCCGGCTCGAAACCACCACTTGGCACCTGGGGTTTTTGTCCCGGACGCGGAGAGGAGCGTCTCAGTGTGCTTCCAGGACAAAACCCCTTGTCAGAAGTCTGAGCGCCAACCACCACAGCTTGCTTTATCGACTTATCGATCAAATGGTAGAGTTATTTGGGAACTCCCGTCAGGGCTCGACGGTGCGGCCGTCGATCACGGCCATGATCCGGTCGAGATCGTCGGTGGAGGCGAACTCGATGGTGATCCTGCCCTTGTTCTTGCCGATGGCGACCTTAACCCGGGTGTCGAAGTGGTCGGAGAGAAGCGCTGCGACGGCGGCTTCACGTTCCGATGGCAGTCGGCGGACGCGGGGGGTGGGTTCCTCCTCGGTGGGGGCATTGCCGAGCCGGATGATCTCCTCGGTACTGCGGACCGAGAGACCTTCCGCGACGATCCGTTCGGCCAGCAGTTCTTGTGATCTCTGGTTGGTCAGCCCGAGCAGCGCGCGCGCGTGACCCGCGGAGAGCCCCCCGGCCGCCACCTTCGTCTGCACGGTGGAGGGGAGGTTCAGCAAACGCAGGGTGTTCGAAATCTGCGGACGGCTGCGATGAATCCGCTGAGAGAGTTCCTCCTTGGTGCAGTTGAAATCACCCAGAAGCTGTTGATAGGCGAGTGCTTCCTCCAAGGGGTTGAGATTGGCGCGGTGCAGGTTTTCGAGGAGCGCATCGCGGAGGAGCGCGTCGTCATCAGTCCCGCGGACAATGGCCGGGATCGTTTCCTTGCCCGCCATCTTGGAGGCGCGGAACCGGCGCTCGCCCATGATCAGCTCGAAGTGTTTGGGAGTGACTTCACGTACAACGACAGGTTGCAGCACGCCGAACTCACCGATGGAGGCGGCCAGCTCGCTCAGGTCGTCCTCATCGAAAACGTGACGCGGCTGCCGGGGGTTGGGGACGATCTGTTCCAGCGGCAGCTCGACGAAATAAGAGCCGTCGCGGAGCCGGTCGGAGGGGGCGGTGGTGTCACGGGTGTTCTCTTCGTCCGTCCGGGCGAAGAGGTCTCCCAAACCCTTCCCAAGGCCCACGTGTTGCTTTCCCCTGGCCATCAGACGACTCCTTCCTCAGTGGTGGCGCGGGCGATCTCCTCAGCCGCTTTGAGGTAGGCGACTGCACCGGGAGATTTGGGATAATAGGTGAGGACACTCTGCCCGTAGGACGGCGCCTCGGCGATTCGCACCGAGCGCGGAATCTCCACGTCGAGAGTTTCCTTCCCAAAATGAGCCCGTACCTCACCGGCCACCTCGTGGGAGAGATTGGTGCGGTTATCAAACATGGTCAACAGCACCGTCGTGAGCCGCAAACGATCATTCAGGTTTCCTTTGACCCGCTGGATAGTGCGCATCAGCTGGGAGACTCCCTCGAGCGCATAGTACTCGCACTGGATCGGCACCATGATCTCGTTGGAGGCGACGAGAGCGTTAAGGGTGAGCAACCCGAGGGAGGGAGGGCAATCGAAAAACACGTAATCAACCCCGGATTCCTCGATGTATGCTGTCAGCGCTTTCTTCATCCTGGATTCGCGGCCTGGCTCGTTCACGAGTTCCAGTTCCGCCGTCGAAAGGTCGACGGTGGCGGGCAGGACGTGCAGGTTCGGGGTGTGAGGCGATTGTTTGGCCAGATCCTCGATCCGCTTGCCATGGAGTAGTACCTCGTAGGTTCCCGGGGTCCCGGGATCATGATCTATGCCAAGAGCAGTTGATGCGTTGCCCTGCGGATCGATGTCGATCACGAGCACGTTGAGTCCGCTGAAGGCGAGTGCGGTGGCGATGTTCACGGTGGTAGTAGTTTTCCCGACGCCACCTTTCTGGTTCGCCACCACAAAAACACGTGGATTCTCTGGGCTCGGCAGCGTCGGCACCTGGCTCTCATCGTCGTACTCGGTGCCGTACTCGTCGTCGGCCACCCAGTCGTCATCAGCGCGATCGAAGAACGCGCGACGCGGCCCGGTGGGGGTCTGGATGGCCGTTTCACGTGAAACGTTCTCGTGATCCTTCCAAGGCTCGACGTCCACGTCGTGTTTCGGAGTACGCTTGCGCTTGCGAAAGAACAGGGCCATTGAGTCCTCCTTTGACGGTCACCAACTTTAGCTTGAGTCGACGACGCGAACTGAAACCTCGCCGCGTTTCACGTGAAACGTACTGCACGAATCCGAGTGGACGAGAGATACCAATGGCCACAAGCCTCGTAAGAATGCCGCTGTCCTCCGAGGACGCGTGGAATGAGGTCCGGCAGGATACTCAAGGGCTGGCCTGAGAAGATGTTCTGAAAGACGGGAGGAGGCGGGCGGGCAATCGGAACCCGGAATGGTCGATGCTCCAAGGGATCCACGACACGTGCCCTTCGAGATTCTAACTCATTGACTCCATACCAGGACGGAGTGACCGGGGGATCTCGGCTGATCCAAACCGTCGCATCCGTCGCGGCATCACATCCCGCAGAGACCATCGGCGACGGGCCCGGTCAGTGAGCCTTCGGCATCAGGCCCTCGGACAGCACATCGATTCTGTCTGCTCATTCCCATCACCCTGCACTTGCTTCCTTCTGAACCGGCGCTGTGTTACCCCAATACACGAGATTCAGGGGCTCCCCGCGCCGCACGGCCAAGGCCATCCATCCGTCACCCGTGGTGCGTTTCACGTGAAACGCACCACGCAAAGGGCACGATTATTCTCCGTTATCTTCCACGATCCTTGTTATTCGCTGCACGCCCGTCCTACGCCTCCGCACCCCGGATACCCGGTTGCCCAAATCGGAGTACGTGACGATTTTGCAGAGCTTGATCTATATATCGATATAACTTTCTACCTTTAAATAGGCGAGGTAATGCTTCTGACAAGCCCATTCACTCATCGACGAACGCAGTTCGCCAAAATCAGGCTGGCCTTGAGCTAGTAACCTCTCGACGAGACCAAGCGAAGTCCTCCTCCAGCAGAAGGCTCAAACACGAGCCCAATCCTGTTTCGGAGTTCATGCCCGATCGCGACACTGCCGCCATCATGTCCGGCCCACCCTGCCCAGCGTGAACTTGCTCAATCGTTTGGATCCACGAGCGCCGTGCCAGCCCTCGATGTTTCTCAATGCACGCTGAGCCATCTCTTTTCGGGTATTCACGGCTGGCTGCGACCGCGTTTCACGTGGAACGCCCAATGAGACTCACAGATCCTGATCTTGCGGGTCGTTCATTTCCCGCAAGAGAACCGATCAGCGTGAGCTCAGGTTCGTTGAAATGCTGGCCGGTACGTGGATCGCCCGGTTCCCTGGCGAGTCACCGATCATGCCGCTCTCGCGCAACTCTCCAGCCCAGTCCGGCATCCCACAGTTGATGCGATCGAAAGGAACGATCGGTTTCAAAACTAACCAACCCTCACATCCTGACGGGCTCACGCACCTGCTGCCTCCGCCGGGCCCATCATTCAGCAGTAAGGTTTCCGCTCACCGTCTCACCCATGCCGATGGCCTCCACCGCCCCGCAAATCGAATCCCTCAAGCCGTTCCCGTACTCTGGCAGACCTGACCAGGTCACACCATGAGCGGTCATCCCCGCCGCAGCAACCAGCTGATAAGCGACGAGGCTCATGCATAATCCCCAGATCAGAGGTCGTGCTTCACACATTCATGCCTTCGAGATCACCAAGAGGTACGCCAAGGCTTGACATGTCAGCGTCGAAATAGAACCAGGAGCGTCATTCTGGATCAGGTCATGGAGGTCACGGACTGGAACCGGGACCATGCCCACCAAGCTACGGGCCCGACTGCCCCAGGCGCCGGGCCGTTCCTCCCGCCACCATGGTGGCGGTGATCGACAAGCACAGGACGAAACCGTGCACATATTCCCAATTGATGTCCGCGAGGTCCCTGCAGACCATGTGGGCCACCAGCGCCGGGTTGCGTGGCAAATACCTGGCCCCATCCATGAGTGGCTGGCCGAGACGAAAATGGAAACCGAGGAGTCTTCAACCCCACCCAGCACACGGAGCTGACCACCCGCCAAGCGGGCCTGCAACCCGCAGCCATGGCCCGCAAGATCAGCAAGATCCAAACCGAACCCAATCACCCGGCCGGACACGAAACCCACCATCCCAGAGAACAGACCCGTTCCCCGCCTACCCAACCCCGCCGGCATCCGACGCCGCACCAGCTAACCCAGCGATTTCACGGGAACAACCACATGAGATATCACGCGGGGATTCCCCGACTCATCCCGATTACACGTTCCGTTCCACGTGAAACGGGACAGCCCATGCAGGTAACTTCGCGAGAATCCGCCAGCATTGAACACAGATCAAGCCATGAATCTATTTAGAGATAAAACCATCAAGCTGCTCAACTGAGCAATGAAGATCGGGGTCGCTTCGCGTTTGAGGACAGAATCGGCGCTCCCCGAAGTACGGAGCGCACGTACAACACACCCGTACCTTACTTCCCGTCGATCCAGTGCGTCCGCGGCCGGGCATGCAACCGCGGAAGAACGAAAACGTTCCACGTGAAACGACAGGAGTTCATCCAGGTATGCTCCTCTCCCTGTCCAGAAGCTGGGCACCCTCGTCCAACCAGTTTGGTTACGACGCCATCACACACATAGCCAGGATGGTTGACCTCAGGCAGCCTCGTGAAACCGTTTCACGTGAAACGCGTGGCAGTCATTCCTTGCCATTGGATCGGATACGCCCGACCAACCACATTCCGAGCACTACCGATGGCCCAATGATGAGAACCGCGACAAGCGCCCGAAGAAATGCCTCCCCCACACCGGAGAACTTGAAGACCTCGGAGACGATGATCCAGTAGACGTCAAGCCCCGGCAACAGCGCACCCGCTATTCCGACGATGCACAGCTCAGTACTCGGAATGCGCAGGTAGCCGGATGACAGACCGGACACCACACCGAGCACCAAAGCTGCTATCCCGACTGCCAATGTCGGGTCCAGTGAAGCGTGACGTTGAAGAACGACATTGACGATCCCGGTCAACGCCCCCGCCCCAGCCGCAGGAAGCAGCAGCCTGGGACCACCGCGCATGAACACCGCATTCCCCAGAGCACCGACCATGCATACAACAATCACGAGCCACAGCCCCAAGGGTCCCGGACGAGTGGCGAACGCCGCCTCCGTGGCATTCACTCCTCCGACTTGACTGAGCGCCAATGTCCCACCGAGAGTCGTCATCGAGACGAGCACCAGGACGGCCGTCAGCCGTGCCGCCGCGGTGACGTAGTAGGTGTTGATGGCGTCTTGAGCGGCTTGGACGATCTGAGGAATTGGAAGCAGGAGTACCAACCCCGTGGCGATGATTGCCGCAGAGGCCGATATCGTCGCGATTCCGCAAACATTCAGCAGAACCCCCAGCAATACCGCCAATGCCGCTTGCCCCGAGACGGAGAACGCTTTCGGAAGGCCAATGCGGTCCAGCAGAGCACCGAATCGGTTGACGAGCAATAGACAGCCGCTGGCCAGAGCAGCAGCCACCAGACTACCGCCGGTTTGCAGAGTGATCGAGGCCGCAAGCACCATTCCCCCGAGCACAACGACCCACCAGGGCCAAGGCGATGGTTCTTGTTCCAGCTGATCCATGAGATCGGAAGCTCGTTTTACGTCGACGTCATCGCGCAGCATCTCAGCCAACACCTGATGAAGTCGGCCCATGCGGTACAGGTCAAAGGAATCGATGGTGGCGGCGGCCAGCGTCATCGTGATGGGCACTCCCCGCTCCGACACATGAGAAGCCATCATTGTCCGCCCCACCGCCGTCACGGACAGATCAGCCATTCCGAGCGCTCGTGCGCATCCCGTCATCGCATTGACCGCAGCACGCGTGTCAAACCCTGCCTCCAGCATCATGACACCAAGCCGAAGAGCAACAGTGATGACCTCTGACCTCGCCGTGGTCGAAGTGGGTTGATCCGGAATCACTACTTCCGCAACCCATTCTTCCTGGGCCGCATCGACAAATTCGACTGGCTCGCTCATTACGCGGTTCTCCTTCTGAACATTCCCGAGAACCTTACACAGAACTAGGGCTCCGATCGGTTTTGTCCGATGCTCCAACCTAGTGGCCTCGATTCCCTTCGCTCTTCGTCAGGCCGCCGATCTCACACAATGGATCCGCGTCACGATTCCAACGGTTCACATGGCTAGGCCGTTTTATCGACAAAGCATTTTATATGCGGAGCGTTTCAACGACCCCGGAAGGCGAAACACGCAGTCCTGAGTGGTCGCGGCGAATGCGTTTCTATTTCGCAAGCACCCGGATCGCTCGCGTCCCCTCGATCTCCGGGACCGCTCGAACGTGAAGCACCCGGGCGGTCAGCCCGCACTTGTCCAGACGTTTGCGGGCCGCCTCGATCTCCTCCTCCGCACCCGCTCCCTTGAGAGCCAGCAGCTCGCCGCCCGGGAAGAACATGGGAGTGGTCCATTTCAGTAGTTTCTCCAGCGGGGCCACCGCGCGGCAGGTCACGACATCAAAGGTTTCGTCGCAGTCTTCGGCGCGCAGCCTTTCAACCCGCACCCTTTCACCCAGCCCGAGTTCCTCGACGGCCAGCGTAAGGAAGTTGTGGCGCCGCAGCAGGGGTTCCAGGAGGGTCACCCGGAGATCGTCCCGGCATAGCGCCAGCGGGATCCCGGGCAACCCGGCGCCGGAACCGACGTCCGCCACATCCATTTCCCGGCCCAGTACGTCCACCAGCGCCAAGGAGTTCGAGATGTGTCTGCTCCAGACCTTTCCGGCCTCGCGCGGCCCGAGCAACCCCCACTCGATGCCCCGGGTGCGCAGCATCTCCGCGTAGGCCTCCAGGTTCTCGATCCGCTCCGGGAATCTCCTCGCCAGAGCGGTCCTGGCCGCCTCCTCCACCAGGCCCTGACCGTCCAACGCCGCTTCAACCATGCCGTTTCCCTCCCCGCCGCGAGGCAGTTTTCCACAGGTTATCCACCGTTGTGCAAAAGGGGATCCGTTCAGGGTTTGGAAACCACCACGCGGCGGAACGGGGGTTCGCCCTCCGATTCGCTGGTCAGCCCGGCTGCCGCCACCTCGTCATGGATGATCTTGCGTTCGTAGGCGTTCAGCGGAGCCATTCGCGCGGGTTCCCCGTTCTCCAGGACCTCCGCGACGGCATCCTTTGCCAAGGCAACCAACTCGAGGCGCCGCCGTTCCCGGAAGCCGCCGATGTCCAAGGTGAGCCGGGAACGGTGCCCGGTCTCGGTCATCACCACCAGGCGGGACAACTCCTGCAGGGCGTCGAGCACTTCGCCGTCCTTGCCCACCAAGCGGTCGTCCTCGGTGTCGATGACCACATGCGCACGGCCGTTACTCACGGAGTTCTCGATGTCGCCGTCGAGATCCGCGATGTCCAGCAGTTCCTCAAGGTAGTCGGCAACCAGGTCGCCCTCAGCCAACAAGGTTTCGTTGTCGGTTTTCTCAGTCATGTCGCTCCGATCGGATGAGGCCCGATTCACTTCTTCTTACGGGCGGATCGAGTGGTGCTGCGGGGTTGGCGGCGAACCCCACCCTGCGCGTTCGAGGACCCGCCGGAGTCGTCGGTTTTCAAGGTAGTGCGGTTCACCTGCTGGCGCACGACACGACGCCTGCCGTTCTCGTCAACAGGCTGCTGAACGGTGGTCTCAATGGACCGCCTGTTCTTGCGTCGTTTCGCGTTGCGGGCCTCCATGATGGCCTTCGGGTCCTTGCCCTGAGCACGCATCCTCTCTTCCCAGTCGATGTAGGCCGGGGTGTTGGGTGCCGGGTTGTTGCGGATGAGCAACCCCTGCTGACCCATCGTCCAGACGTTGCTGGCGCTCCAGTAGAGCAGCACACCGATCGGGAGCACCGCAGAGGAGGCCGCGTATATGATCGGGAATATGTAGAGCATCACCTTCTGACTCTGCGCCATGGGACCGCTCAGGGCCTCCGGAGGCATGTTCTTGCGCATCAGCTGGAGCTGGGTCAGGAACAAGGTGATGACCAGGAGCGCGATCAGGACAATACCCAGGACCTGGGTGGCGCCGAATGAGCTGATCGGGAAGATACGGCCCGCCAGTTTCGCTCCGAAAAGATCCGCCCCCTGCAACGAAGCGACGAGATCCGGGCTGGTCTGGAACCAGTAGCCCCGGATCTGGTTGTCGGCCACGCCCTGGAGCACCCGAAACAAGGCCCAGAAGACGGGCATCTGTAGCAACATCGGGAAACAGGAAGCCATCGGATTGACCCCCTCCTCCGCGTAGATCTTCTGCATCTCACGGGCAACCCGCTCCCGGTCCGACCCGTGTTTCTTCTGCAGCTCCTGGATCTTGGGTTGCAGCATCTGCATGGCCCTGGAGGAGTTGATCTGTTTGACGAACAACGGAATCATCAGGGTCCGCACCACCAAGGTGAGGGTGACGATCGCGAGGGTCCAGGACACCCCGGAATCGGCCCCGAAAAGTGGGGCCCAGAGGCCGTGGAAGAGCACCATCAGCCCCGAGATGGCCCAGTACAGGGGCTGCATCATCGCGGACAGCAATCCGTACAGGCTGTCCCAGATGGACAGCGGAACCAAGAGGTCGATCATCTAGGACACCTTCTGCCCGGACAACGACCGGGCCTCGTCTCGTCGGACTTCCTCAGCCCATTCTGCAGCCTCGGGAGTCCCGGGAACATAATCGACCCCACCTGCCGACCACGGATGGCAGCGCATGATCCGGTGGACGGTCAGGAATCCTCCCTTGATCCCGCCGTGAAACTCTACCGCGCGCTCCCCGTAGGCTGAGCAGCTGGGATGAAACTTGCAGACCTCCCCGTACAACGGGGAGATGAATTTGCGCCAGGTTTGGATGAACCAGAGCATCGGGTACTTCAGCACGTCGCCCTCGCGAACGCTCGCCGCCAGGCCGACTCGAGATCGTCGGCCAGCCTCTCGGGTTCGGACGAGGAAGGGGGCAGGGCCCGCACCACCACGTCTGCGACGAATGGGGCGGGAAGTCCGGTGACGAGGTGCCGCAGGCGACGCTTCACCCGGTTGCGGGCCACGGCGTTTCCAATGGCCTTCGACACAACAAAACCCACCCGAGTCTCCTCGGGTGGATTCCGGTCACTCACGGCCACGTGGACCACGACGCTCGGGGTACCGGCCCGGGCACCCTGCCGGAAGGTCGCGGTGAAGTCAGCGGAACGACGCAACCGACGGGATCGGGGCAGCACTGCCGGATCAGGCTGACAGTTCCGTGCGACCCTTGCGGCGACGGGCACTCAGGATGGCGCGACCGGCGCGGGTGCGCATGCGGGAGCGGAAGCCGTGCGTACGACTGCGACGACGGTTGCTCGGCTGGAAGGTGCGCTTGCTCATGCGATGACTCCATAGATGATCTTCGACTCGGGAAGGTCCGCTCCCGTGGGCAGCGGCTGTCCAACGATACGCGCAGCGACTGATTTCCACAAGCCGCCAGCGGTACCGTCCGAACCCTGCAAATTACACTGATGTAGTCCTTGGACACGGGCTTTTCCATGTTGCGAACCGCCATCAGGGGCACTAGTTTCGTGTTCTACGCGGCTGGCTTATCCACAGTCCCCGGCGGCCGCCGTCCAGGGCGGGGGGATTTATGCCCTGTTGTGGACAACCCTGTGGAATACCGCTCCACCCTGTGTGGAACGCCTTGTCAGGAAGGAGTCGCTCGTGTCCGTACCCGCCGTGCCCGAACTGGACGCCGTGTGGGAGCGGATCGTCGGCGACGTTCCCATCTCCTCCAAAGCCTGGCTGCGCCGCACCAAACCCATAGCCATGCACAGCAACACCGTGATGCTCGCCGTTTCCGACGAGACCACCCGTGAACGCATCGAAACCAAGTTACGCACCGAGATCGAGACGAAACTCAGCGCAGTGACGGGGACCCGGACCTATCTGGCCTTCGTGATCGACCCATCATTGCAGGTCGAGACCCCGGACCTGGAGATCGCACCGCCCCTGCCCCTGATCGACGAGAAGATCCGGCACCACCGTTCCGCGAACCCGAACTCGGACCTGAAACTGAACCCGCGCTACACCTTCGAATCATTCGTCGCAGGATCCTCGAACCGTTTTGCGCACGCCGCCGCAGCCGCTGTCGCAGAACAACCCGGCAAGTCGTACAACCCACTGATGATCTATGGCCCATCCGGGCTGGGAAAAACCCACCTCCTCCACGCCATCGGGCACTACGTACGCAGCTACTACGAGAACCTGCGAGTGCGGTACGTGTCCACCGAGGAGCTCACCAACGACTTCATCAACGCCATCTCCGACAACCGGACCGCCGAGTTCCGACGCGCCTACCGCGACGTGGACGTACTACTGGTCGACGACATCCAGTTCCTGGAGTCGAAGATCCAGACCCAGGAGGAGTTCTTCCACACCTTCAACACCCTCCACAACGCGCAGAAACAGATCGTGATGTCCTCCGACCGGCCCCCGAAGCTGCTGGAGGCACTCGAGCCGCGGCTCAGATCCAGGTTCGAGTGGGGCCTGATGACCGACATCCAACCCCCCGACCTGGAGACCCGCATCGCCATCCTCCGCAAGAAGGCGGCATCGCAGCGGCTGACCGCCGGCACGGAGGTGCTGGAACACATCGCGTCGCACATCACCACCAACATCCGCGAACTGGAGGGTGCCCTGACCCGCGTCGCCGCCCTCGCGAGCCTCAACCAGCAGGAGATCACCCTCGAACTGACCGAACGGGTGCTGCGTGATCTGATGCCGGAAGGCAACGACATCCACGTCGACGCCGACTCCATCATCACCGCCACCTGCGCCTATTTCGGAATCTCCGTTGACGAACTGACCGGGGCCAGCCGCGTCGCCGCCCTGGCCCGGGCCCGCCAGATCGCCATGTACCTGTGCCGGGAGCTCACCGACCTGTCGCTGCCGAAGATCGGATCCCGTTTCGGGGGTCGCGACCACACCACAGTCATGCACTCGGTGAAGAAGATAGACACGAAGATGGGCGAGGACCGCCAACTCTTCGACCAGGTGACCGAACTCACCAACCGCATCAAACAGAACTGAGAGCGCGAACAGAACCCGACTGAGCCGGCCTGCTTGTCGGTGCCGGGTGGTTTCGGCACGGGCTGTTCCTTCGTCACGGCCTGACTCAACCAGCTTCAGGAAGGGATGTAGCACCTGTGGAAAGTTGTCCACAGATCTGTGGATTCTTGGTGGAAACCGCGGTGGACAGCATGACGGGCGCTGAGCAATCCACAAATCCTCCCCGTGTAGTTCTGGTTTCCTCCACAACCCATCCACACCCTTGAATCACGTTTGACAAGGTATTTCATAGGTTTTCCACAGGATCCACAGGTGTTACTACCAGTACTGGGACATACATACAGAAACTTCTTCAAAGTCACGGGCGGTGGAAAGGTGAGGTACGCGGGAACCGCGTCGAACCAAACGGCTGACGGGAAGCGCGAGGACCTGGAGCCCCGAACCCGCGTCGATCAGGACCATTACAGGTATGCTGACGAGATACCGGGCCGTGGTGGCCACCGGTACCACTACTTAAGGGGACGATGTGAAGATTCGAGTGGAGCGTGACGCACTGGCCGATGCCGTTGCCTGGGTGGCCCGCAGCCTGCCGAATCGTCCCACGGCCCCGATCCTCGCTGGTTTGTTGATGAACGCCTCCGGCGACGAGGTGACGCTTTCCAGTTTCGATTCCACCACTTCAGCCCAGGTGACGATGCCCGCCGAGGTCACCGACGAGGGCACGGTGTTGGTCTCAGGGCGGCTGTTGAACGAAATCGCGCGTTCCCTGCCGAACAAGCCCGTCGGGATGGTCTCCGACCACACCCAGGTGGAACTGACCTGCGGGTCCGCGCGGTTCAGTCTCCAGACCCTCCCCGTTGAGGAATATCCCACCCTGCCCGAGATGCCCGCCCAGACCGGCCTCGTGGATGCCTCCGTCTTCGAGAAGTCCGTCAGCCAGGTCGTGATCGCCGCGGGCCGCGACGAGCTGCTCAACGTGTTCACGGGCGTACGGGTGGAGATCAACGGCGACCGGTTGTCGCTGCTGGCCACCGACCGCTACCGGATGGCACTCAAGGAACTCACCTGGCAGCCGTCGTCGCCCGATGTCGAGGGTGCGGTGCTGGTTCCGGGCCGGGTTCTGGCGGACACGGCGAAGTCACTGACCTCCGGCAAGACCGTCACGGTGTCGCTGTCGACCACCGAGGCGGAGGGTGAAGGTCTGGTCGGATTCATCGGCGAGGGCGCGAAGGGTCGCCGCGAGGCCACCACCCGCCTGCTGAACCAAGCATTCCCGAAGGTACGGCACCTGATGGACGTTGTCGGTACCGTCACCGTGCGGGTTCCCACCGCCGACCTGCTGGCCGCAGTGAAACGCGTCTCGCTCGTCGCGGAACGCAACACCCCACTGCGCATGATCATCAACAACGACCACATCGCTCTCGAGGCCGCCACCGGCGACCAGGCGCACGCATCCGAGGCCATCGAAGCACAGGTCGACGTGGCCGGCGAGGAAAAATCCATCGAGGCCGCCGGATTCAACCCGCACTACCTGCATGACGCCCTCGGGGCCCTGGACGCGCCCTACGCGCACTTCTCCTTCACGGCCCCCGGCAAACCCTGCCTCATCACGGGCCTGGCGACGATCGATGGTGACCAGCTGTTCGACTACCGCCACGTCATCATGCTCATGCGCCTGCCGAACTGAACGGCCGGATCGGACTGATGAAGCCGATGGACATGTGACCGGTAGGAGATCTGTGGCGGCTCACCGCTGGATCCCCTAGGTTGGTCCCAGTCACACGAAAGGAAAGAGCTATGACCTCCATAGGAGCCCTCTTAGCAATCCTGGGCTTCGGGTCGTTGATCCTCCCAGCCTTCAAGATGCAGTTCAGGTTGCTTTCGGCGGTAGAGGGAGCCCAACCGTGGTTCGGCATCATTCTCGGTGTCATCGGGCTCGTCCTCATCGTGCTCGGTTTCATGCGGGGTGATCAGAAGGAAGGACAACAGCCCCAACCATCGCAGGGCCAGCAGCCGCCCCAGTGAACCAATGACCGAATCGACGGGAGGGAGCCGCAGGTTCCCTCCCGTTTCCATGTCCCCGCGTGAATAAAATCGGACCCGATGTTCGTCACCCACCTGTCGGTCACCGACTTCCGCAACTACGCCGCCGCCGAGCTGGATCTCGTCGCCGGCGTCAATGTCTTCGTCGGGTCGAACGGGCAGGGCAAAACGAATCTGGTGGAGGCCGTCGAGTACCTCTCGACGATGTCCTCCCACCGCGTCTCGTCGACGGCGCCCTTGATCCGTGCCGGCGCCGAATCCGCGATCCTGCGTGGCCGGGTGCAGGCCTCCCGTGACGACGAACGCCTCATCACCCTGGAGATCGAGGTGACCAACGGCCGCAGCAACGTCGCCCGCCTGAATCGCGCTCCCCTGCCGCGGCCCCGCGACCTCGTCGGCGCGCTGCGCACCGTCGTCTTCTCACCCACGGATCTGGCCATCGTGCGCGGCGACCCGTCGGACCGGCGGGCATGGCTGGACACCCTGGTCACCACCCGCTGGCCGCGCATGGCCGGGGTGCGGGCGGATCTGGACAGGATCCTCCGGCAGCGTAACTCGCTGCTGAAGGCAATGTCCGGAAGGTCGCTGCGGCAGGCCGCACCGGAGGAGGACGCGACCCTGCAGGCCTGGAATGATGCTCTGGCACGGATCGGCGCCGAGCTGCTGCACGCGCGTCTCGACACCCTGGCCGACGTCCTCCCACACGCCGCGGGGGCCTACGAGACCATCGCGCCGGTGAACAACAGGATCTCGGCGCAGTACAAGACCTTCCTGGATCTGGCAGGCATTCCCGTCAACGCGGTTCGTGAAGCTCTCGAAGCGCGGCTGCTTGACGCCATGGCAGAGCGTCGCCGCGAGGAGGTCGCACGCGGGGTGACCCTCGTCGGCCCGCAGCGCGACGACGTTACCCTGTCCATCGGTGATCTGCCGGCGAAGGGATACGCCTCGCACGGCGAGTCGTGGTCGCTGGCGCTGGCCCTGAAACTGGGAGGATTCGCCTTGGTTCGTGCCGACGGCATCGAACCCGTCCTGGTGCTTGACGACGTGTTCTCCGAGCTGGATGAAACCCGTCGCGAACGCCTCGCGGGAGTGGTCGCCGGCGCCGAGCAGGTGCTCATCACCGCCGCTGTCGGGGCGGACGTTCCCGACTTCCCGTCCGCGCGGCGGTTCAGGGTACAGGGCGGGGTGGTCGAGCCCGTGGAGGAAACGGAGGTTGCTGATGACTGAAACATCCTTCGACGACGACCTTCCCGACGAGGAACCCCACGACCCGAGCGGGCTGGAGCTGGCGACCGAGATCGCCCACCAGACGGCCCGCACCTCCCCACTGCTGCCCGAGGTCGCGCCACCGCCCCCGAAGATCCCAAAACGCCGTCGCAGGGCAGGGGAACAGCGTTCCGGGGCCCATCCCGATGACCGCGACCCGCAACTGATCGGCAGCGTCCTGGATTCCGTCGCGAAACGCCGGGGATGGCAGCGCCAGATCTCCCTGGCAACCGTGCTGCGCGACTGGTCGGGGCTCGTCGGCCCTGTGAACGCCGAACACTCTTGTCCCGTCGAGTTCAACGACGGGGTGCTCACCGTCCAGTGCGACTCCACCGCTTGGGCCTCGGCCATGAGGTACAGCGCCGGACCCTTGGTCGCGAAACTGAACCGTGCCCTCGGTGAGCGTTCGGTCCTGCGCATCGAGGTGCTGGGCCCCCATGCGCCGAGCTGGAAACGAGGTCGCCGCTCGATCCGGGGACGCGGTCCCCGCGACACCTACGGGTGAGGGTGGTTTCACGTGAAACCACCGGGTGTGGGGGTTAGTCGCCGACCACGCCGTTCTGGTAGGCGAGGATGACCAGTTGGGCCCGATCCCGGACATCCAAGCGACTGAGCAGGCGAGAGACGTAACTCTTCACCGTCGCAGAGGTGAAGTTCATCTCTTCAGCGATTTCATCGTTGCTCAGGCCTTGGGCAACCAACCGGAGCAGGGACAGGTCCTTCTTCGAGAGCTCTCGGATCTGCTTGGAAGGGCGGTGTCCGCGCTCGTAGTGCGAGAGGACGCGAGTGATGAGCTTGGGCGACAGCATGGCCTCACCCAGGTGGACCTGTTGGATGGCGTGCATGATCTCGCCGCGGGTGCTGGTCTTGAGCAGGAACCCCACCACTCCTGCGCGCAGGGCCTCGTGGAAGGTGGCGTCATCCTCCAACGAGGTCAGCGCGATGACGCGACTCTTCACACCGATGTCACTGAGTTCACGGGTGGCCTTGATGCCATTCATGATGGGCATGCTGATGTCCATCAAGACCACGTCGGGGTTCAACCGTTTGGCGAGGGAGACACCATTGAGCCCATTCGTCGCAGTGCCTACCACCGTGATACCGGGCATGGTCTCAACGATCCGCTGGATCTGCGCCCGTACCTTCTCGTGGTCCTCGACGATCAGGACTCGGATCTTGACGTCGCTCATGCTGTCAGTCTAACCAGCTTCACGGGAATCCATTTCTTCAGTCACCGGAAGTTGATTTTGGCGTGCGATGCGGCTTCCAGGGGTATTGAATGAACTCGGGTCGAGAGACCGGGAAGGGAAAGGAATAGCTTTCAGGACAAAAGATTCTACGGATCCCTCGACTCAACCACCACGATGTTTCAGTGTTGAATGCCGTATTCAAATGGAAAATGCTCGAGAAAGCAGGCACCAATGAAGTTCCGAGTCGTTGTTTTGGCAATTGCTACTATTTCCTTGTCGTTCTCCCAGGTCGCCATCAATGCCGAAGCCACCACCGTTTCAGCGGATTCTTTCACAGCATCAGCACAGGTTGATCCCCAAGGCGGATTCTTGTGCAAGACAATGAGGCTTATTCATAGGGGTGTTTTGGTTTTCCCCAACTAACGCTTTATCCGAGGGGGATGTGGGGGCGGCTTGCCCGATCTGAGACAATCAAAGTGTCCTACCACAAAGACTCTCAGTTGAAAGACAAGCCGCCGCCGTGAGTACTACCACACGTCTTGACCGCGACCAGACCCGATGAACTTGTGTGAACTGATTCATTCCTCCCGTTCCGGAAACCTATCTGGCAGCAGGATCCCGCACCCTGGGCTTGTTTCGCTGTATCCAGGTCACTTTGTTGATGCTCAGGCACAATCTCACCCAGGAGTTGCTGGCCGACATCCACACGATCTCCCAATCCGCCATATCGCCAGTGGTCACGGTTCACACCCCGTTCATGATGCGAAGGCCATCAAGGAATCCGGTTTCCTCACAACCCTCGACAGTCAAAGTCATATTGGAGACAAGGGCTACATCGGTTTGGGAATGATCACCCCTGCCCGGAAACCCGCT
>CALLVV010000012.1 GCA_938012815.1 uncultured Propionibacteriaceae bacterium | reverse complement strand
GCCTTGCCATCCTCGTCGCTGGTCTTGGCGTTGACGTCGATCTTCCCGTCGGCGAGTTTCTGGAGGGTGTCGGAGCTCACCTTGTCGTAGCTCCCGTCCACCACACAACTGACGTAGTCGTTGAGCACACCCTCCGCGTACGTGGAACCGCCCTTCTCCTTGATCATCTTGATGATTCCCGCCTTGACGGCGTCCTTGCTCGGTTTCCCGCCGCACCCGACCGTACCGAAAGCGATGGCGACAGAGGCCAGGACAACCACCGACCTCTTGAGCACCCGAGAGTTCATGTTGTTCGTTTCCCTTCCTCGGCGCGGCTCAGCGCCGACACCGAGCAGGGTAGTGGCTCCCCGGGCCACCCAGAGATTCAGTCTCGTTGATCAGTAGTAGTACGGAAACCCCGACCAGTCGGGGGTGCGGCGCTCCAGGAAGGAGTCACGGCCCTCCACCGCCTCATCGGTCATGTAGGCCAGGCGGGTGGCCTCGCCGAGCAACACCTGCTGGCCGACGAGACCGTCGTCAACCAGGTTGAAGGAGTACTTGAGCATCCGCTGCGCGGTCGGGGACTTCCCGCAGATCCTCGCCGCCCACTCGAGTCCGGTCTCCTCCAGCTCCTCGTGCGGCACCACCTTGTTGACCATGCCCATTTCGTGGGCCTCCTGGGCATCATGGACGTCACCGAGGAAGAAGATCTGGCGAGCGAACTTCTGCCCCACCTGGCGGGCCAGGTAGGCCGAACCGAAACCGCCGTCGAAGGAACCGACGTCGGCGTCGGTCTGCTTGAAGCGGGCGTGCTCCCGGGAGGCGATGGTCAGGTCGGAGACGACGTGCAGGGAGTGCCCGCCGCCCGCGGCCCAGCCGTTGACGAGCGCAATCACGACCTTCGGCATGAAGCGGATGAGTCGCTGCGCCTCCAGGATGTGCAGCCGGGCGAGTTTCGCCTTGTCGACGGTGTTCGCGGTCTCGCCGTCGGCGTACTGGTATCCGGCGCGGCCCCGGATGCGCTGGTCACCGCCGGAGCAGAACGCCCAGCCGCCGTCCTTCGGGCTCGGCCCGTTGCCGGTGAGCAGCACGCAGCCGATGTCGGCGCTGGTGCGGGCGTGTTCCAGGGCCACGATCAGTTCGTCGACGGTGTGGGGCCGGAAGGCGTTGCGCACCTCGGGCCGGTTGAAGGCGATCCTGACGGCCGCGACGTCGCGGGCGCGGTGGTAGGTGATGTCGGTGAACTCGAGGCCGGGGATCTCGTCCCATCTCTCGGGCCAGAACGGGTTGGTCATGCCCACACCCTAGAGGCTCCACGCATCCTCAGAGGTAGGGGCGCTCCAGGGCGCGGCGGGCGCGGTCGGGGAAGTTCGTGATGACCGCATCGACCCCCAGCGACGCGAGGGAGCGGATGTCCTCGTTCCTGTCGACGGTCCACACGTTCGCCCCCACCCCGGCCTCGTGGCACAGCCACATGTAGTTGGGCTGCTGGAGGGCGTAGAAGTGGGGGTGGAGGAACCCGGCCCCGAAGGTGTTGGCGTAGCACCACGGGTCGTAGAGGCCGTCGGAGTACAGCAGGCCGAGGCATTCCGGGGGAACCGCCCCACGCAGGTTCGCCAGGGAGAAGTGGTTGAACGACGAGAACAGCACCCGGTGGAGCAGGCCCGCCTCCTGCACGATCATCAAGGCGTCGTTCTCCATGCCGGGGTACAGTTCGACGTTGTTCTTCAGCTCGATGTTGATGCGCAGCCGGGTGGGTTCGAGCAGTTCGAGGACCTCCCGGAGGGTGGGGATCTGTACCTTCCGGTGCCCGACGAAACCGTTGCTGTAGTTGCACAGCCGCAGCTGCTCCAAGGTCAGGTCGACCACCCTGCCGAACCCGTTCGAGGTGCGGTTGATGGTTTCGTCGTGAATGACGACGAGCTGTCCGTCGGCGGTGCGCTGCACGTCGAACTCGACGCCGTCCGCGCCCATGTCGATCGCCTGTTGAATGGCAGGAATGGTGTTCTCGGGGGCGTAGGCCGATGCTCCGCGGTGAGCCCAGATCGCTGTCATGATTCTCCTCCCCGGCCCATGATATGCCTTCTGGCAAGGGTTTTCAGAAAGAACGCGGGCCTCAGCGCCTCGCTTTCCCCGAAACGAGCCGTACCGCCGTGGGGGAAGAAACTGGCCGATTCGACCTACAGTTCTCTCACGTCGTCATGACGAAAGCGGCGCCCGGATTGCTGCCGCCGAGCCGGCCGGCCTCACACTCCGGGAGGCTCCGGCTGCGAGGCCCTGTGTCGTGGCGCGCTCGGAGGGACTCGAACCCCCAACCTTCTGATCCGTAGTCAGATGCTCTATCCATTAAGCTACGAGCGCGGGCGAGGAGTAACTATACGGGCCCACTCCCGGCTTGGCAAAACCACAACAACGTGATCGGCCCCGGGAAGACCCGGGGCCGATCGTACACTGGCGGAGGTGGCGGGATTTGAACCCGCGATGGGGTTGAGCCCCAAACCCGCTTAGCAGGCGGGCGCCATAGACCAGACTAGGCGACACCTCCAGCGCGCTACAGACTAGCCGAGGCACAACAGCACCGGCAACCGACGCCCCATGGCGGGGCAGGCGGCCGCCGCAGCTGTCATCCGTTCGTTCGACCGACAAGTACACTGAACCCGCGATGCGAGAGGAGAACGCGTCTTGTCCAACAAAAACTACCCGCGGCTCTTTCGCGGCGGTGACCCGGAACGTCGACACGACGAGGTCACGGGTGGGTTGAGCGACGAGTCAGAAACCGAACAAACATCCATCCGTCCTCACAAGGCCTCGAGCCGCGGATCGAAAAACTCGGAGAAAACCACCCCCCGCAGCGACGCCGACTCCTCCGCGAGAAGCGGCGGGGGTTCCTCGAAGAAGGACAAGGATTCATCGAAGAGCAGGTCGGATGGTTCACGCGACGGCGCCAGGAGAGCCGAACCGCGAAGGACCAAGGACGATTCCACCCCCAAGCACGCCGCCGGTTCCAAGGAGCCGTTGGACAGGTCCTTCAGGCGCAGCGCCACCCTGACCGTCGCCAGTGCACTGCTGCCGGGGCTCGGACTCACGGGAGCCCGACAGCGCTGGGCGAAAATCCTGGGGGTGCTGCTCCCCGTCGGTTTCCTGGGTGGCCTGGTCCTGTTGGCGGTGCGCGCCGTCATGAACCCTGAGGTCGCCCTCGGCTGGGCCCTCAGACCCGGGATCCTCCGCGGCACCATACTGGCCCTGATCGTCGCCGCCCTGGGGTGGGCCTTCCTGATCACCCTCACCCACCTGGTCACCAGACCCAAAGGCCTGGCCACGGCGAAACGGGCCATCGGGGCAGGCCTGGTCGTCGCCCTCACCTTCGTCGTCTCCGCTCCCCTGGCGGTGGCCGCCCGCTACACCCTGTCGCAGCTGCAACTGGTGGAGAAGGTCTTCGACCCCGACGTCCAGGCCAGCGGTCGTCCCGACGTCGACGCGAACGCCGAGAACCCGTGGAAGGACACCCCGCGTCTCAACATCCTGCTGCTCGGCGCCGACAGCACGGACACCCGGATCAAGGACGGCGGTGGCGTCTACACCCCTCGCACCGACACCATCATGGTGGCCTCCATCGACACCACGACGGGCAACACCACCCTGGTCCAGATTCCCCGCAGCGTGGAGCGCACGCCGTTCCCGGAGGGCAGCAAGCTGGCGAAGCTGTTCCCCCGCGGTTTCCGTGGCGCCGGTGACAGCTCGGAGTGGTTGATCAACGCCATCTGGGAGCGGACCGTCAGCAAGGACTACCCGGAGATGGCCGAAGCCGTCGCGCCCGCCACCTATCCCGGCGCGGAGGCCCTGAAACAGGGGGTCGAAGGTATAACCGGGCTGCACATGCACTATTTCGCGCTGGTCAACATCGACGGCCTGCGGGAGCTGATCGACGCCATGGGCGGGGTGAAGCTGAACATCAACCGGAAACTCCCCATCGGCGGCGACCACCAGACCGGAAAGCTACCACACGGCTGGTTGAAACCCGGCCCCGACCAACTCCTCGACGGCTACAACGCCATGTGGTACGCGCGGAGCCGTTTCGACTCGGACGACTACGACCGCATGTCCCGCCAGTCCTGCCTGGTGAACGCGGTCATCAAACAGGCGAACCCGACGACGATGCTCACCTCCTACGAGGGCATCGCCCAGGCCTCCTCGGAGATGGTGATGACCGACATTCCGCAGAATGTGCTGGCCCCGCTGGCCCAGCTGGCCTTCAAGGTCAAGGACGCCTCCGTCTCACGGCTGGCCTTCGTGCACGGCCAGAACGGATTCGACGCAGGCAACCCGGATTTCACACTGACGCGCAAACGGGTGCAGGACGCCATCAACCCGCCCTCTCCGACGAGCGAACCCACGGCGAGCACCCCTACCGCGTCGTCCCCGGACCCCAGCACCGCCAAGCCGTCGCCGACACCGACGAAACAGACCTCCTCGGCGCAACCCAAATCCTCTGCGACATCCCCCGACGCGGCCCCGTCGACCACCGAACAGGTCACGGACGCCTGCGCCTACCACCCGGAGGAATGAGCGATCCGGGCGACCGCGGCGAGAGTGGGATTCGAACCCACGGAGAGTTGCCCCTCGGCCGCTTTCAAGGCGGCTGCACTAGTCCACTATGCGATCTCGCCATGCGGAATTCATTCCGCGGAGCCCATCTTAGAGGCTGAAGAGGCCAAATGGGACACGGTGCCCCTCAAACCCCTTGAGGCCGGTTGAGCCGGGGCGCGAGGAACGTAGCGACCCGGGTCGAAACCCCCCAGCACCCGGTAGCCAGACTCCGATCCCAGTACCCCGACCACGATCACCCTGGTTTCGACACGACCGGATCGCTGAGCGGACAGGCCGGCTCAACCGACGTCACGCGGGGAGAATGGTCCGGTGCCACCCACGTCTCCACTTCCGCCGCGCCACGGGTTGCAGGCCGCGTGGGTCCGCACCCCCGACCGCGGGGCGCCCGCGCCGTGGGCGACGATGCGGGCGTTCCTGCTCGACAAGCTGGGGCCCGGCCGCGACTGCGTCGACCCGATGCTGGCTCGCGGCGACTTCGTCGACGAGCACGGTGCGCCGTGGCGGGGCGACGAGCCCTACCGGCCCAACACCTTCGTCTGGTTCCACCGGGAGTTGCGGCCGGAGGCCGAGGTGCCGGGCGCGCTGGAGGTGCTGCACCGCGACGAACGGGTCGTCGTGTTCGACAAACCGCACTTCCTGTCGACCATTCCGCGCGGCAGGCACGTGCTGCAGAGCGCCGTCGTGAAGGGCAGGGCGGCGACGGGACTGCCGGAGTTGTCGGCAGCCCACAGGTTGGATCGCGGCACCGCCGGGGTGCTGCTGATGACCACGGGGAAGCGGTGGCGTTCGGCGTACCAGGAGGTGTTCGCGCGCCGCGAGGCGAGCAAGGTCTACGAGGCCATCGCCCCCTTCGACCCGGACGTCGGGTTCCCGCGGGTGGTGAGGTCGCACCTGGTCAAACGCGTGGGGGTGCTGCAGGCCGAGACCCTGAATCTGCCGCCGAACTCGGAGACGTGGATCGACGTGATCGAGGTGCGCGGCGCGTGGGCCCGCTACGAGGTCCGTCCCCGAACCGGCCGGACCCACCAGATCCGCTCCCACTTCAACCAGCTCGGACTGCCGCTGCTCGGCGACCCGCTCTACCCGGTGATCTCGGATGTGGACATCGACGACTTCACCACCCCGCTGCGGCTGCTGGCCCGGGAGTTGTCCTTCACCGACCCCGTCGACGGAAGCGAGCGGCGTTTCACGTCGCGTCGACGGCTCACCTGGCCGGACGAGGCCATGTGACCCCTCCCCGCCCCTCCCCCGGTTTGCTGGCCTTATCACCTATTTGCTGGCCTTGTTGATGTTTGCTGGCGTCACAGCGCAGGCAAACGTGAACAAGCCCAGCAAACCGACATCAGGGCCAGCAAACCAGTGTTAAGGCCAGCGAAACCGCTCTGCGCACAGCCCGTCGATCCGGATTGCGGGAGGATGGGGGTCGTGTACACGGAAGGTTCCCTGGGGTGCGGGCGCACGGTGTGGCGGTCGCGGGACGCTGTGGCCACGATCATTCCCGCCGACGGGTGCATCGACGTCATCCTGCGCGGCGACGACGTCCACCTGGCCGGCCCCTCCACCGTGTGCATCCCCACCAGCCCCGACGTCGACGAGACGGTCGGGATCCGGTTCGACCCCGGACTGGCGGCCAAGGTGCTGCGGTTCAACCCCGCCGAGGTTCGCGACCTGGCCGTCCCGCTGCGGGATGTCGTCGGGGTGACCCGTACTGCGGAGGTCGCGCGGGTTCTGCGCACGCTCCGTTCCTTCGGAACCGCTCCCAGGGCCGACCTTCTGACCTCCCCCGTCGACGGCTGGGTCGGGTTGGTCCGTCGCGCCGCCGCTGCCGGGACCGGTGCCGCGCAGGTGGCCGGGAAGATCGGCTGGTCCGCCCGGCACCTGCGACGCCGAATGCTCGCGACCTTCGGGTACGGCTACGGCGCCCTGGTGCGGGTCGCGCGGATGCGACGGGCCCTGTCGCTGATGAAGTCGGGAAGCGGATCTCCCGCAGGCCCGGCCACCACGCACTGGTTGAGCCGGGCCGCGACGAAGGAGCAGCCCGAGCCGAGACCGCCCCTGGCTGCTGTGGCGCACGCCGCCGGATACGCGGACCAGGCGCACATGACCCGCGATTTCCGGCTCCTGGTGGGCCGGACCCCAGCTCAGGTGGCGGGCAGCCAGGCGTAGAGGTCGATCGAATTGCCGTCGGGGTCGTGGAGCGTGGCGTAGCGCTGCCCCCAGTGCGCGTTCCACGGTTCGACGTGCCCGTGATGCCCGGCCGCCACGAGGTCACGATAGACGCGGTCCACCTGTTCCGGGCTGCTCATGTCGAAGGCCAGGGCGATGCGATGCCCACCCGTCGGGACGGTGTAGCCGGTATCGAATCCGCGGATGACGTCGACGCTGTCCCATGCGATGACGGTGCCGTCACCGAGTTTCGCCTCGACGTGCGGGGCGTCGTCGGAACCGGCCGGGACGGTGATGCCGAGGGCACGGTAGAAGGCCAGTGAGGCGGTCATGTCGGAGGTGACGATCCCGATGAAACCAAGTGTGAGAGCCATGTGACCACGCTATTGACCGCCCGGAGTCATCGTCTTGAACAAAACGGACACGAAACCTCCCCACCCCTTGACCGGCCACACCAGGCCCCACCGCCCCGTCCCCTCCCACCGGTTTTGCTGGCCTTACAACCCATTTGCTGGGCTTGTTGATGTTTGCTGGCGTCACAGCGCAGGCAAACGTGAACAAGCCCAGCAAA
>CALLVV010000011.1 GCA_938012815.1 uncultured Propionibacteriaceae bacterium | reverse complement strand
CCCGGGAATACGAGAACCAGGAGAAATGGCAGGGCGGCTGGGAGGTCACCAAACGCGGCAGGCTGCGCCTCAAGGGTGGTGGCCGGTTCCACAAGCTGCTCAACATCTTCGGCAACCCGAAGATGCCGGAGATCGACGACTACTACGAGCCGTGGACCTACGACTACCAGAACCTGCTGAACGCGCCTGCGGGGCAGAAACACTTCCCGGTGGCCACGGCCCACTCACTGATCACCGGTGAGAAGATGACCCCGAAGTGGGGGCCGAACTGGGATGACGATCTGGGCGGCATGGTCGAGTACGGGCACAAGGACCCGATGCTCAAGGGCATCGAGGACAAGGTGAAGTTCGAGTTCGAGCAGACCTTCATGTTCTACCTGCCGCGCATCTGCGAACACTGCCTCAACCCGGCGTGTGCGGCCTCCTGTCCCTCGGGCGCGATCTACAAACGCGCCGAGGACGGCATCGTCCTGGTGGACCAGGACCGCTGCCGCGGCTGGCGCATGTGCATCTCCGGTTGCCCCTACAAGAAGGTCTACTTCAACCACAACACCGGCAAGGCCGAGAAGTGCACCTTCTGCTACCCGCGCGTGGAGCTGGGGATCCCCACGGTCTGCGCGGAGACCTGCGTCGGACGGCTGCGCTACATCGGGTTGATGCTCTACGACGCCGACGCGGTGCTCGTGGCCGCCGCCGAACGCGACGAACACAAGCTGTACGAGAAACAGCTCACGGTCTTCCTCGACCCGGAGGACCCCGAGATCCGCGCCGAGGCGGAACGCCAAGGCATCCCGCACGACTGGATCGAGGCGGCCCGGCGTTCCCCGGTGAAGAAACTCATCATGGACCACCGGGTGGCGCTTCCCCTGCACCCGGAGTACCGCACCATGCCGATGGTCTGGTACATCCCACCGCTGTCGCCGATCGTCGACTCCGTCGCCTCCACCGGATACGACGCGGAGGACGTCGACAACCTGTTCGGGGCCATCGACGTGTTGCGCATCCCCATGGAGTACCTGGCCAACCTGTTCACGGCCGGCAACGTCGCCCCGGTGCGCGCCGCCCTGGAGAAGATGGCCGCGATGCGCTCCTACATGCGCGACATCAACCTCGGAGGGGTTGGCAACGAGGAGATCGCCGCCAAGGTCGGCATGACCGGCCAGGAGATCCAGGACATGTTCCGGTTGCTCGCGATCGCCAAGTACGACGAGCGTTACGTCATCCCGCCGTCGCACAAGGAACAGGCTCACAGCCTGGAGTCGATCTCCACCGAATGCCCCGTCGGCGAAGGTGGCACTGCCCCTGGTGGCGGTCCCGTGGCCGTGACGATCGGCAGCTACTCGGCCGCGAAGGCACGGCGGGAGGCCACCCAGGGGCAGGGCACCTTCCTCGACTGGGATGGTCACGGCATACCGACCCCGGGGGTGAGGTGATGAGACGTTGGCTGCCCGGCATCGGGCGCCGGGCCCCGAGCCTCCCGGCCCGGGAGCTGCCCGACGACCAGCTGCGCGTGACGTGGCAGGTCGTCTCCCTGCTGCTGGAGTACCCCTCGGTGAAGCTGTTCCGGAACCTGACGCGGCTTCGTGACGCGGCCGGGCAGCTGCCCGCCACGGTGGGGGAGCCACTGATCGGGGTGATCGACCACCTCGAACAGCAGGGCCTGGAGGCGTCCCGGCGGGCCTACGTCGAAACCTTCGACCACACCCGCAAGTGCGCCCTGCACCTGACCTACTACGCCCACGGTGACAGCCGGAAGCGGGGGGTGGCGCTGGTGCAGTTCAAACAGGCCTACCGCCGCGCCGGGATGGAGGTCAGCGACGAGGAACTGCCCGACCACCTGTCGGTGGTCCTGGAGTTCGGGGCCCTCGGCGACCTGGACGTCGCCTGGGACCTCGTCAACCGGCATCGCGCCGGGGTGGAGCTGCTCGCCATGGCCCTGGAACACCGGGGATCTCCCTGGCACGGCGCGTTGGCCGCCCTGCGCGCCACACTGCCCGCCATCGACGGCGAGCAGGCCGAAGCCGTCGCGAAACTGCTCCGCGACGGCCCCGAGACCGAGGACGTGGGGCTGGAGCCCTACGGCATCGATCCGTTCCTGAACCCCCGTCCCGACGAAGACGCTGAACTGCTGGGAGTCTGATCCATGAACACTCTGCTCTGGGGGGTCTTCCCCTACATCGCGATGGCGGTCTTCGTCGTCGGCATGATCTGGCGATACCGCTTCAGCCAGTTCTCCTGGACCACCCGCAGCTCGCAGATCTATGAGTCGCGGATGCTGCGCATCGGCGCGCCACTGTTCCACTTCGGCCTGTTGTTCGCCTTCGGTGGGCACATGATGGGGCTGGTCATCCCGAAGTCGTGGACCGATGCGCTCGGCATCGAACAGGAGACCTACCACCTGGTTGCGGTGGTGGGCGGCTGGATCTCCGGGATCATGATCGCCGTCGGGTACCTGATCCTCATCATCCGGCGCATCGCCGTGCCCGCGGTGCGGAAGGCCACCACCGTCGGGGACATCGTGATGTACGTGGTGCTGACCGCCATCCTCGTCACCGGTGCGTGGAACACGCTGACCACCACCTTCGACCACCACTACAACTACCGGCAGGGGGTGGGTCCCTGGTTCCGCAGCATCTTCACCTTCCAGCCGAACATCGAGCTGATGGTGAACTCGCCGTTCTCCTTCCAGGCGCACGCCTTCCTGGCGTTCCTGATCCTGCTGATCTGGCCGTTCACCCGGCTGGTGCACGCCTTCAGCATCCCGGTGGGATACGTGACCCGGCCCTACGTGGTCTATCGCTCCGCCGGGAGGAAACCGGCCCGGAACACCAATGTGCCCGCCGGGCTGTGGGACAAACCGAAACTGAAGGAGCAGGTGTGAGCGGCCGGGAACCCATTGACGAGACCGCCTGGGCCGCCTGGGTGGAGCATGTGGCCGCGGCCCTGGAGGTCGACGCATCCGGGGTCTCGCCGCGCGCCGTTCACGACCTGACGGGCCAGGTCGCTGCACGCTACCAGCGCCCCATGGCCCCGGTCTCCGCCTACCTGTGGGGGCTGGCGATCGCCACCCACCCTGACCGCGATCCCGGGGAGCTGGCCCGGGTCATTCTCGGCGCCCTCCCGGAGGGCTGATGCAGCCGGTCATCGCCGTTCCTGAGTCCCTCACCGACGCCGAACGCGAACGCTACCAGCGGACCATGGCCATCGACGGTTTCGGGGAGGAGGCCCAGGGCAGGCTCAAGGCCGCGACGGTGTGCTGCATCGGGGCGGGCGGTCTCGGTGGGCCCGTGCTGCAATACCTGGTCGCCTCCGGGGTGGGGCGGGTGATCGTCGTCGACGACGACGTCGTGGAGGAGCAGAACCTGCAACGCCAGACCCTCTACGGCACCACCACCCTGGGAGCTCCCAAGGCCGACGCCGCCGCCGCGCGGCTGGCGGACCTCAACCCCATGGTCGAGGTGATTCCCACGTCTCTGCGCGTCACGCAGGAGACGGCGGAGGAGATTCTTGGGGACTGCGACGTGGTGGTGGATGCGGTGGACAACCTGCCCACCCGCCTGGCCGTGGCCAGGGCCTGCCAGCGCCTCGATCTGCCCCTGGTCTTCGGCGCCGTCCAGGCCGCCAATGGGCAGGTCACGGTGCTGTGGGAACGCCACGGACTGGCCCTGTCGGACCTGTTTCCCGACCCTCCGCGAAGCTGTCCGACGGCCTTGGAGGTCGGGGTGCTGGGTCCCATGACCGGCTGGGTGGGTTCGGTGATGGCCACCGAGGTGGTCAAGCTGCTCACCGGGGTGGGGGAGCCGCTGCTGGGGCGCGTGATGTACATCGACACCCTCCGGGCGAGGGTGGTGGAGCTGCCGCTTGCCGGGAGGAGCTGACGTGCGCGACAGGTTGAGCATCGAGGAGTACCGGGACGAGCTGCTCCGGCTCGTGACCCGGATCACGGACACTGAGACCGTGTCCCTGGACCGGGCGGACGGACGGACACTGGCTGCGCCGGTGACCGCGGCCACGGCTGTGCCGGTGTTCGCGAACTCCGCCATGGACGGTTTCGCGGTCCACGAGACCGACCGGCACCGGGGCGCCGAGCTGCGGGTGGCCGGGGTGGTCGCTGCGGGTTCACCCCTGGATCCGGTGATGGGTCCCGGCGAGTGCGTGCGGATCATGACGGGCGCACCCCTGCCCTCGCGGGCCGATGCGGTGGTGCCCGTCGAACTGACCGAGGAATCCGGGGGGATCGTCCGGATCGTCGAGGAACCGGGCGGGAAAAACCACGTCAGGGCAGCGGGGGAGGACTTTCCCGCAGGCGCCGAGGTGCTGCCCGCCGGGCTGCGGCTGGGGCCGCGATCCCTCGGCGCAGCGGCCGCCTGCGGGCGGGGTCAGGTGACGGTGGTGCGGCGGCCCCGCGTCGCCGTCATCGCGACGGGCGACGAGCTGCGCCCCGCGGGTGCGGTGCTCGCCCGGGGCCAGATCCACGAGTCGAACGGCACCTTCATGGCCGGGCAGCTGACCAGGATGGGCGCCGAGGTGGTCGCGGCCCCGGTCCTGCCCGACGAGCCGGGGAGTTTCGCCGCCGGGCTGGATGCCGCGGCGGCAGGGGCGGATCTGGTGGTGCTGAGCGGCGGGGTCTCCGTCGGCGACCACGACGTGGTGAGGCAGGTGCTGGGCGGGGAGATCGGTACTTCCGCCGCGGTGCGGTCCCGTTTCGTCCATGTCGTGATGCAACCCGGGAAACCGCAGGGCTGGGCGTTGTGGCGGGTGGGGGAGCGGGAGGTGCCGCTGGTGGCGCTGCCCGGCAACCCGTTGTCCACGATGGTCAGCTGCGAACTGTTCGTGGAGCCGTTGCTCGACGTGATGCTGGGCCGCACTCCACGGCCCTGGCTGCGGGCCGTCGTCGGACGTCCCTGGCCCGCCCCGAGGGGCCGCCGCCAGGTGGTGCCGGTCGTCGTCGAAACCGACGAAGCAGGGCGGCTGGTCGTGGTGCCCGCACACGAGGGAATCTCGGCCTCACACCTGGTCTCGGCCGCCGCCCGGGCCGACGGCCTGGCCCTGCTCGACGAACCGGCGGACAGCGTCCGGCCCGGCGACCTCGTCTCCTTCCGGAGGTACCTGTGAAGTTCACCCACCTCGATTCCGCCGGCCAGGCCCGCATGGTCGACGTCACCGACAAACAACCGACGAAACGCGCCGCCACCGCCTCCGCGACGGTGGTCTGCGACCCGGAGATCCTGCGGCGCATCGCATCCGGGGAGATGCCGAAGGGCGACGTGCTCGCGGTGGCGCGCATCGCCGGGATCGCTGCGGCGAAACGAACCCCGGAGCTGCTGCCGCTGGCCCACGTGATCGGGGTGCACGGCGCCGCGGTCGACCTGACCCTCGGCCCGGAGAGCATCGAGGTGGTCGCCACGGTGCGCACCGCCGACCGCACCGGCGTCGAGATGGAGGCCCTCACCGCCGCCTCCGTCGCCGCGCTGGCGCTGATCGACATGGTCAAGGGCCTCGACAGGCACGCCCACATTCGCGAGGTGAAGCTGCTCGCCAAGGAGGGAGGCCGGTCGGGCAGCTGGCGGCGCGATGTCTGAGTTCGACGCGATCATCCTGGCGGGCGGCCGCGGATCGCGACTCGGCGGGGTGTCCAAGGCCGACCTGGTCGTCGGCGGCAGGCGGCTGCTCGACGTGGTGCTCGATGCGGTCAGACGCGCCCGCACGACGGTGGTGGTCGGCCCGGTGGCGGTGCCCGACGGGGTGCTGGTCACCGTCGAGGACCCACCGGGAACCGGACCGGCAGCCGGGATCGTCGCCGGCCTGGACGCCGTCGGGGAGCCCGCGGAATGGACGGTGGCGCTGGCCTGCGACCTGCCCGGCGTGCAGGCGGCGGTTCCCCGGCTGCTCGCCGCGACCACGCGGGACGACGACCTGGACGGCTACTGCCTGGCCTCGGCGGAGGGAAACCCGCAGTGGCTGCTGGGAATCCACCGCACCGCGCGGCTGCGCGCGGCGGCCCGGGCCTACGGCGACCCGCGGAACCGGTCGGTTCGCGGGCTGCTGGCGGGCATGCGGCTGGGGCTGCTTCCCGATGCCGGCGACGACGGGCGTGACGTGGACACATGGGCGGATCACGCCCACTGGAACGAGTTCTGGAGGGACAAGATGAGTCAGGACGAAACCGGCTGGCAGGAGTTCGTGGACCGGGCCTGCGCGGCCCTGGAGATCGACCCGGGGCGCGTGGACATTCACGGGGTGCTGGAGCTCAGCCGCGAGATCGCCCACGCGGGGGCGCGCCCCATGGCCCCCGTGAGCGCCCATCTGTGGGGGCTAGCAGCCGGAGCCACCCCGGGACGCGACCTCGACTACCTGCGCCGGGTGGTGGAGGACGCCGCCACCTCGGCGCCCCTGCCGCCGGAGAAGGAGGAGAAATGATCCTCGTCCGGTTGTTCGCGGCCGCGGAGGCCGCCGCCGGGACCGGTACCGAGGAGGTGGAGGCCGCCACCCTCGGTGAGCTGAAGGCCATCCTCGTCGCCCGTCACGGCGAGGGGTTCGAGGCGGTGCTGGGGCGCTGTTCCACGCTGGTCGATGGCAGGGCGGGCCTGCCGGACGACCACGACCTGACCGGGGCGCGGGGGGTCGACATCCTGCCGCCCTTCGCCGGGGGCTGAATCAGCGACCCGGAAGTTCTCGCAGCAACTCCTCCGGAACGGGGAACGGAAGGGTGTGAAAGGTCTGGTCGGAATTGATGTCGTTGAAGTCATCCTCTTTGACGCGCACGAAATCCGGGGTGGCCTCGGCGATGTAGACCTTCGATGTGCCCGAGTCGGTCACGAGTTCGTAGGGGGCGGCCAGGTAGCGGATGCCGAGCTCGTCCAGGGTCTCCTCCGCCTCGAACCAGTCGACCGTTCCGCTGCGTTCCCGGCCGAGCAGATCAATGGCGACGAAACCCTCGCCGCGGGGCACGATCCAGCCGATGGGCTCGCGATTCGACCCGCCGAGGTGCGTGATCCAGTCCTCGGGCGCGGTCTTCTTCGTCTTCTCCACCTCCCAGAGTTTAAGGGCTCTGCGGCCAGGGCCCGTTCACAGTGGCGGAGTGGGGCGCTATCCGCGACATGAAACGTGTGGAGCTCATTACCATACGGAGCTTCATCCCGGGCGGCATCTCGGATAGCGCAATGCTCGATTTGCGCAATCCCGCGATCAGAGCTTAGGGTTGCCTAGCTTTCTCTCTGAGGCGACGCCGTCGGCGTCCCGGGCAGTTCGATCTGACCGGCACCACCACACACAATCACGCCGTCATGGCGGCAGGAGGCATGGATATGAAACGCAGGACTTTTCTGACAGGAGCCGCGGGGGCACTGGGGGTGGCCGCCGTCTCGGCGTGCAGCAACGGGAACCAGACGGCCGCGACTTCCGCTTCGGGCTCCGCCGGCGGCGCATTGACCATCACCGATGTCGCGGACCGTACCGTCACCCTGGAAGCCGCTCCTTCCAAGATCATCCTGGGGGAATCCCGGCAGGCCTATTCGTTGCTCTTCCTCCAGCGTGACAACCTGATGGACAAGGTCGTGGCCTGGGGAACCGACCTTCAGAGCGCCGCCCCCGACATCTACGATCGCGTGGTGAAGGTGCAGCCCAAGGCGGCAGACCTGCCCACCGTCGGCAGCGTCGCCAAGGGAGACCTGAGCGTGGAGAACCTGCTCGAACACAATCCCGACCTGTTCCTCATGACCCTGGAACAGTACGAGGCCGCCAAACAGGCCGGGTTCGACGCAAAACTGGATTCCGCCAAGGTCCCCTACCTGGTGACTGATTTCCGCAAGAAACCGGTGGAAAACACCCACACCAGCGTCCGCCTGCTGGGTCAGGTCTTCGGCGTCTCCGACAAGGCGGAGGGGTTCCTCACCTACTACGACTCCCTGGTCAACCCGGTCCTGGAAGCAGCCAAGGCCAAGGCCGAGGCGGATCGCCCGAGCGTCTTCGTGTGGCGTTCCCCCGGCATCTCCGAACCCGGCCGCACCTTCGGGGAATCCAACTTCGGCCAGATCGTCACCGCCAGCGGCGGCAACAACCTCGGCACCAAACTGATCGATGGGGATGCGGGCACCGTCACGGCCGAGCAGCTGATCGCATCCCAGCCGGACATCATCATCGCCACGGGCGGCGACTGGGAAAAGCAGAAGGTGAGCGAGAAGACGGTCATCAAGTACGTCAAGCTCGGTTACAACGCCACCCCCGAGGAAACGAACCAGACCCTGGGGCAGTTGTCCAGCGAGACCGGTTACAGCGAGCTGAAGGCGTTCAGTGACAAGCAGGTCTACGGCATCTACCATCAGTTCTACGACGCGCCGTACAACTTCCTCGCCTATGTCGCCTTCGCCGAGTGGCAGGGACTCAAGGTCGACGGGTTGCCCGAGGTGGACGCCGCCTGGAGCGAGTTCCATGACAAGTTCATGCCTTTCAAGGCCGAGGGCATCTTCGCCGCCAAGCTGTCGTGACCGACACCGAGGCAACCGGGACCGTCTCGGAGAACAGCGCCGCATCAGTGGAAGCTGCGGTACCGGAGGGCGGTTCCCAGGAGGAAGCGCTCGCCGAGTTCTGGCGGATCAAGACCAAACGCATGGTGATCCTCGTCGGCATTCTCGCGGCAGTGGTGGTCATGTTCGTGGTCGCCATGCTGGTGGGGCCGCTCAACATCAGTGCCGCGGACATCGCCAGCACCTATCTCGGGGGGATCGCGGACGGGCTGCAGCAGCTGGGGTTCGATGCCGGATGGGCGGCAGAGGTGTCCGGGCGGACCCGAACCGTCGTGATGGATCTGCGTACTCCGCCCGCTCTCATGGCGGTGGTGGCCGGTGCCGCACTGGCCCTTGCCGGCGCGCAGATGCAGACCATTCTCGACAACCCCCTGGCGGAGCCCTACACCCTCGGCGTCTCCGCCGCAGCCGGCTGCGGCGCGGCCATCGTGATCGCCACCGGGATCAGTATCCCGGTTTTCTCCGAGGCCTCCGTGCCGATCGGCGCCGCGGCCCTGGCCCTGGTCGCCAGCGGGGTGATTGCACTGGTGTCGCGGCTGCGGCGGTCGGGTCGCGAGACCATCATCCTGCTGGGCATCGCCCTGGTCTTCGGGTTCCAGGCGCTGTTGATGCTGCTCCAGTACCGGGCCTCTCAGGAATCCCTCCAGCGGATGGTGTTCTGGACCATGGGGTCGCTGGAGCGCGCCACCTGGTTCTCCATCACCATGGTGCTGATCACCCTGGTGGCCGTCATCCCGCTGTTCTCGATCAACCAGTGGAAACTCACCGCCCTCTCGCTCGGTGAGGCCCGGGCCCGGGCGATGGGGGTGAAGGTCGACAACGTCCGCATGTGGACCCTGCTGGGGGCCTCCCTGATCGCGGCGCTCACCGTCAGCTCCGTCGGGATCATCGGTTTCGTGGGTCTGGTCGGACCCCACGTGGCCCGCATCCTGGTGGGGGAGGACCAGCGGCTCTTCGTGCCGACGGCCATGGCCTGCGGCGCTCTGGTGCTCACCAGCGCCCACGCGGTGGCCCAGGTCGTGGTGCCGGGTGTGGTACTCCCGGTCGGCATCCTCACGGCCCTCGTCGGTGTCCCGGTGTTCGTGCTGATCATCCTGGGCAGGCGGCGCACCACCTCCGCCATCTCGAACTAGACCACGCTCACGAGAAGAGGTTCGGAACTCATGCTCAACCTTGAATCCATCAGCGTGAGCTATGGAAAACACGCGGTGCTCTCCGGTCTCAGCCTGACCATCAGGGAGGGTGTCGTCGCGGGGCTGCTCGGTCCCAACGGCTGCGGGAAGTCGACGCTGGTCCGTTCCATCGCGGGCGCCCAGCACTGCCACGGGGTGGTCAGCTACGGGAAACGCAGCGGTCGTGCCCTGCAGGACGTCACCGGGTACATGCCCCAGGAGATTCCGGGGCACATCGCCCTGACCGCCATGGAATCGGTGCTGGTCTCGGCCCAGCGCGGCGGCTCGGCGTGGCGGGTCCCGAAAAAGGACGTGGAACGCGCCTACGCGGCCCTCAGTGCGCTGGGCATCGGCAGGCTCGCCAACACTTATCTGGGGGAGTGCTCGGGAGGTCAACGGCAGCTCATCTCCCTGGCGCAGACCCTCGTTCACGGACCCGAACTGGTGCTGCTCGACGAACCGACCAGCGCCCTGGACCTGAAACACCAGGTCCGGGTGCTGCGCAGCGTCCGCAAACACGTCCACGGTTCCGAGGCCACGGTCGCCGAGAAACGGAACGGAAAGGACACGGAGGCGGGGGAGCCGTCCTCCCGGCTGGCCCTGGTGGTCCTGCACGACATCAACCTGGCCACCCGGTTCTGCGACGAGGTGATGCTGATGGCCGCCGGTGAGGTGGTTGCCCAGGGCGCCCCGCACGAGGTCTGCACCTCGGAGAACCTGAGCCGGGTCTACGACACGGAGGTGGCGGTGAACACGGACGAGGAGGGGGTGCTCACGGTCGTGGCCCGATGAAGAACCATAATCTTTCCTGCATCGTTGCTCGTGGCCGGTAGTGTGTGGTTATGGATGAGCTACGCAGTGATCCGGGCTGGGTTGAGGAACAGCTTGAGGACTTCTTCAGGGCTGAGGGTGGCCCGTTGGGGGTGGGTAAGGCGGCTTCCCCGGAGGTGTTGGAACGTTTCGAGGGAGTGTTTCCGGCTTCGATTCTGCAGATCTGGCGAACCGTGGGTTTCGATGGTTTCGCCAATGGTAGGCATTGGATCACGAACCCGTTGGAGTGGGCACCGGCGGTGGAGTCATGGCTGGAGGGTCTGGAGTTGCCGTTCCCAGAACAGCAGTGGTGGTGCATCGCCCGCACCCCCTTGGGCAGCATGCAACTGTGGGGAGAGGTCTCCGGACCCGCACTGAAGATCTATTCATTAGCTGGTCTCATCGCACCGGATTTTGCTTCTCATCAGAGAATGTTGGATCCGGTGAAGCGGGAACGGTCTAGCTGCGTGAGATTGTTGTCCACGATGAAAGACAGCGCTCGGGATGATGTTTCGAGGCGACGGCTGGTTGATGAGGGTTTCAAGAAGTTCGGGTCTCTCGGCCCCGATGAGGTATTCGCCCTAGTGCCGGCCTACTGCCTGACAGGCCGCCTCGACGCCTCACTTCTTACCAAGGAACCCGCAGTAGCACACGTGGCGTTCCTAGGACAAAACACCGAACCAGAAATGATGCCCGATATGATGGCTTCCTTTGGTGATGCGCTCGTCGAACACATCGTCACCCAGGACACCCAGCCCCCGAGCGGTTCTGGGCAGTGACAAGAAACCGTCATGCCTGACCCACACACACACGAACAGGTACAGGGACGGGAGTCAACACAGTGTGCTGTCGCGGCTCCCGGTACGGCCACAACTTCCGTGATACACGGAACCGGTCCGGGTTTGGTGGCCACTGATGGTTTCCATCCCGCTCTCACCGGTGATGGGCACCAGGTTCTGGTGTGGGACACCCCCACCCCACAGGAACGCCAGGTGATCGCAGCGACCCGCCGGGGTGAACCTCTTCCCGGTGTACAAACCAACCACACCATCCCGCTGCCCATACTGCTGCATGACGCAACGGAACCGGTGCAGGTGGTGTATCACGCCGGTCGTTCCGGCACTGAAGCCTCGCAACACCCCGCGGAATTCGCCCGTCAACTCAGCCGCCAATACGAAGCCCTGTCCTACCTCACAGTGGACGAGTACCTCAAAGGACGCGACCTCTACAAAACCAACAAACGCGCACCAAACTCACTAGCAATCGAAACAAAACGCGACGACCTTCAAGATGCAATCGCTGACAGGCTTGTGGATGACTACAAGTTTGATAGACCCGATGCGAAGGACAAGGCTGCTGAGGCGGTGCAGGCCTTGGCGGCGTTGCATGAACCCGATCAATCTCTCCAGGGCACCCACCAACTCGCTTCCGGGGAGATCGTGTGGGGTAACGCGTCGGTCAATTCTTCTATCGGTGGTCAACACAAACCAGGAGTTGCTTTCCTCGACGACAAAGCCCGCGCCGCTCAGCAGGCCGGGAAAGGACAGCATTACCTGAATGTGCGAGTGGTTCTCTGTGGCAATTCTCGGCTCGCTTCCCGTATCAGAAACGAGAAAACACATATCGTCGTCGATGCGATAGGACACGAGAAACATGTTCCCCGGTCCCCTGCAGTGGACGCGAAGATCCTTGCGTGGGAACTTAACTCCAAATACCCCGAACTCTCACACAGTCCCCCACAACCCACCACCACACCAACACAACCAGCTGCCACAAACAAAATCGACCAGGTCAAAAACATCTTGGCAGCAGCATTCCCCAAACCAGCCGCACCAGCCAGAGCAAAACAACCAGCCAAGCCCCACAATCCACCAGTCAGAGGTCACAACAGAGGCCGCTCGCAAGACCAAATAGAACTATAAGGCTTGCCGTGCTAATGGCGTAAGGGGCATTGGCCTCCTTGGGTGGGGTGGGGGATTCTCGTGATTGAGGTGCTGGTGAATGTGAATCCACCTTCACCGACCATGTGTCAGTGGTCAAGGAACGCTGACAATCAAAACGTCACCCACACCTTGGGGTGGGCAATCCCGATGTGTTTGCGAGGTGGGCGTGACAGTTTCTTGTCACTACCCAGAACCACTCGGAGGCTGGTTGTCCTGGGTGACGATTTGTTCAACGATCGCATCACCAAAGGAAGCCATCAAATCGGGTCGCATCTCCGGTTCGGTGTTTTGTCCCAGAAACGCCACATGCGCTACCGCCGGTTCCTTGGCAAGAAGTGACGCGTCCAGGCGGCCCGCCAGGCAGTAAGCCGGCACCAGGGCAAATACCTCATCCGGACCAAGAGACCCAAACTTCTTGAAACCCTCATCGGCTAGTCGTCGTCTCGAAACATCATCCCGAGCAACATCCTTCAGCACGGTCAACAAGCTCACGCAGCCAGAGCGTTCCCGCATCACCGGATCCAACATGCTCCGATGAGAAGCGGAATCCGGATACAAAAACCCGAACACTGAGACGATGTTCAGTGCGGGTCCGGAGATCTCTCCCCACAGTTGCATGCTTCCCATGGGGGTGCGGGCGATACACCACCACCGCTGATCTGGGAACGGCAACTCCAAACCCTCCAACCACGACTCCACTGCCGGCGCCCACTCCAACGGGTTTGTGATCCAATGCCTGCCATCAGCCATACCGTCGAAACCAACGGTCCGCCAGATCTGTAGGATCGAGGCCGGAAACACAGTCTCGAAACGTTCCAACACCTCCCGGGAAGCCGCCTCACCCACCCCCAACGGGCCACCCTGATGCCTGAAATACGCCCCCATCTGCTCCTCAACCCAGCCCGGGTCACACCGTAGTACCTCATCCATGACCACACACTACCGGCCAAGCAAGCAACAGCACAGGGTGTCCTGCGTCAAACTCGACCCGTGAGGCGCAAACTCGTGGCCCAGGTCGATGACCTCACCCTTACTCTGGGTGAAGCAGTGAGGCTTATTTCACAGCCATCCTCAAAGGCGCTCCGGTGAGGGGGTAATGGTTGACGTGGGTCGCGTGAATGAGTCTCAAGGACTACAGCAGCGATTCCTGAACGAACTGAATCCAAGCCTGAAAGAACCCAAAGGCTCCAAGGGGTGGCCAATGGAGTGCTGTGGCGTAGGGAAATGTTGTTTCAGTATTGCAGGCAGTGCTCTGCAACATTGCTTGGGATGGCGGCCTGGACTTGAGTATGATGAGGTGACCATTACCATTTTTGGTTGTTCATTTCTGGGTGAACAGTAGCTTTCCGAAAGAGCTTTCCGGGCAGGCCATGACCCCGGTGGCCGGGCCGTGTTCCACGATCCGGCCGCTTTCCAGCACCGCGACGTCGTCGGCCAGCGCCGCGACGTCGGCCGGGTCGTGGGTGACGATGATGCAGGGGCAGCCAACCTCGGCGAGGGCCGCCTTGACCGCCGTCCGCAACCGGGGCGTGTACTCGACGTCCACGGCGGCGAAGGGTTCGTCGATCAGCATCGCGCGGGGCCTGGTCGCGAGTGCCCGGGCCAGCGCGACCCGCGCCGCCTGGCCGCCGGAGAGTTCTCCGGGTCTGCAGGAGGCCAGAGCGGCGGCATCCAGGCGCTCCAGCATCTCCAGCGCCAACGTCCTGGCCTCGTCGCGCCGGAGTTTCTGGGCGCGGGGTCCGTAGGCGACGTTGCCCAGCACGTCGAGGTGCGGGAACAGCAGCGGCTGCTGCCCGAGCAGGCCGATGCGCCGCCGGTGGGCGGGAACGAAACGGCGGGAGTCGACCAGGACCTGGCCGTCGATGTCGAGGCGGCCGCGGTCGGGTTTCAGCAGCCCGCACAGCAGGTCCAGCAGCGTCGACTTCCCGGCCCCGTTCGGGCCGACCACGGCGAGCACCCGCCCCGGTGGCACATCCAGGCCGGTTTCGTGGTTGCGGGAATTGAGGGTTCCTTCCCAGTGCAGTCCCTTCACGACCTGATCCTTCCCTTTCCGTATGCGATCACCATGACGATCCCCGCGAAGATCACCAGCAGCAGCGACAGGGCGATGGCGGCATCCGGGTCGGCCTCCCGCTGGAGGTAGATCTCCAACGGCAGGGTCCGGGTCCTGCCCTGCAGGGAGCCCGCGAAGGTCAGGGTGGCGCCGAACTCTCCCAGCGCCCGGGCGAAACTGAGCACGGCCCCCGACAGCAGCCCCGGGAACACCAGCGGCAGGGTCACCGTGAACAGGGTCCGGGTGGGGGAGGCGCCGAGGGTGGCGGCCACCCTCTCGTAGCGGTCCCCGGCGGTGCGCAGCGTCCCCTCGAGACCCATCACCAGGAAAGGCAGCGACACGAAGGTCTGCGCCAGGACGACCGCGATGGTGCTGAAGGCGATCCTGATGCCCGCGGCCTCCAGATGCTGCCCGATCAGGCCCATCCGCCCGAACGTGAACAGCAGCGCCAGACCCCCGACCACCGGGGGCAGCACCAACGGCAACAGCACCAGGGGACGCAGCCAGCGCAGCCCGTGGCGCGCCAGGATCAGCGCCATCGGCGTGCCGAGCACGATGCAGAAGACGGTGCTGACGCTCGCGGTGAGGATGCTGAGCTGCAACGCCGCCAGCGACGACTGCGACGTCAGCAGCTCCCACAGGCCGGGCCACGGCACCCTGCTGAGCAGCCCCGCCAGGGGCAGCGCCACCAGCAGCATGCCGAGTGCCGCCGGCAGCACCACCCATCGGGGGGTCGTCACCTGGGCGCGCCGAAACCGGCGTCCTGCAGCATGGACTGGCCCTGTTCGCCGAGCACGAAGTCGACGAAGGCCTGGGCTCCCTGGCGCGCGGACTTCGTCACCGCGATCGGGTACTTGTTGACGATCTTGTTCGCCTCGGGGGTGTCGACGACCTTGACCTTGTCCCCCGCACCCGCGGCGTCGGTGACGTAGACCAGGCCCGCGTCGGCCTCACCCGAGGTGACCTTGGCCAGCACGTCGGTGACCTTCTGCTCCTCCGAGACCGGGATGAAGGTGAAACCGGTGGCCTCCGCGAGCTGCTTGGTGGCCGCGCCGCAGGGAACCTGTTCAGCGCACACGACAAGCTTCACACCCTCCTCGGTGACGTCCTCCAGTTTTGTGATTCCCGCCGGGTTGCTGGGAGGGGTGACCAGCGTCAGGGTGTTGGTGGCGAAGATCTTCGTGCCGGCGGCATCGACGTTCCCGGCGTCGGAGGCCACCGTCATCTGCTTCTCGTTGGCGGAGGCGAAGACGTCGGCCTCGGCGCCGTTGTTGATCTGGGTGGCCAGCTCCGAGGAACCGCCGAAGGAGAACTCGATGGTGTAGTTCGGGTGAGTTTTCTTGAACTCCTCGTAGATCTTCGGAAAGACGTTCTTCAGGGAGGCCGCGGCGAAGATCGTCAGGGTCGCGCTGGTCTGGTCGGTGCCGCCCGCAGCGGCAGAGGACGCCGCCGGTTGTGTTGCGCTCTGGTCGCTGTTGGACGTGGCCTGGGAACCGCAGGCGGTCAGGGCCAACAGGCCCGCGAAGGCCAGGGCGAATTTCTTCACGAGAGTCCTCCCGGGGTTTCAATGATCACTGTGGTGGCCTTCACCACGGCCGTGGCGAGCGTTCCCGGTGCCAGCCCGAGCCGATCCGCGGACTCCGTGCTCATCAGGGATGTGACGACGAAGGGTCCGCACCGCAACTGCACCTCCGCCATCACCTTGTCCTTCGTGACGGACATCACCAACCCGGTGAGGCGGTTGCGCGCCGAGGTGGGGGTGCCCTCCGTCCCGGCCGCGGCCTGCCGGGCCTGCTGGAAGGCCACCAGGTCGCGTCCGTCGACGCTGAGATGCCCGCCGGCACGGGACGCACGCAACACACCCCGGTCGATGTTTCTCCTGAGGGTGTCGTCGCTGACGCCGATCAGCTGGGCGGCTTCCCGGATGCTGAAGGTGGTCATGGGGCTCACCGGCAAATCCTGTTCGTCGGAATCTGAGTGTCAAACCCCGTCATGGTATCCGCACATGCGGGCGGAAAGCTATCCGCCGATCGCATTCATGGGACGTTGAGGCTGAAGGAATCCGGGATCGTTGATTCCGTGGCCGGGCAGTTTGCGCAGCAGGCAGCGGTGGAAGATCCCGGCCAGCTCCTCGTCCCCGGCACCTTCGCGCATCGGGGTGCGCAGGTCGGACTCCTCCGTGGCGAACAGGCAGTTGCGCAGCTGCCCGTCGGCGGTCAGCCGCAACCGGTCACAGGCGCCGCAGAACGGCGCGGTCACCGACGCGATGATGCCGACGGTCGAGGGGCCGCCGTCCACGAGGAAACGTTCCGCGGGTGCCGCGCCACGACCCGGCAGCGGGGTCAGGGTGAAGTGTTCGCCGAGCCGGGCCATGGTCTCGGCGGCGGTCACCATCGCGTCGCGCCGCCAGGTGTGCCCCGCGTCGAGGGGCATCTGCTCGATGAAACGCAGCTCGTAACCGTGGTCCATCGCGAACGCCAGGAGGTCGGGTGCCTCGTCGTCGTTGATCCCGCGCAACTGCAGCGCGTTCAGCTTCACCGGGTGCAGCCCCGCGGCATCCGCCGCCGCGATCCCGGCCAGGACGTCGGCGAGCCGGTTGCGGCGGGTGAGCTGGTGGAAGCGGTCCGGTTTCAGGGTGTCCAGGGAGACGTTCACCCTCGCCAGGCCGGCCCGTTTCAGGGGCTCGGCCAGCCGGGCCAGGCCGATGCCGTTGGTGGTGATGGAGATCTCGGGGCGCGGCTCGACCGAGGCGATGGCCGCCACCACGTCCACACAGTCGGGGCGCAGCAGCGGTTCCCCGCCCGTCAGGCGCACCTCCTCGATGCCCTCCCCGACGGCGATCCGCACTATCCGCATCAGTTCCTCGGGGGTCAGCAGGGTGGCGCGGGGCAGCCACGGCACCCCCTCGGCGGGCATGCAGTAGGTGCAGCGCAGGTTGCAGTGGTCGGTCAGCGAGATCCGCAGATCGCGGTGAACACGGCCGAAACGGTCGGTCAGAGTCACTGGGGCAGCCCCAGGTTGGACCAAGACGCGCGCCCTGAGTCCTCGTGCTGGTGTTTCCAGATCGGCACCTCCGCCTTGACGCGATCCACCAGCGTCCGGCACAGCTCGAAGGCCTGGTCGCGGTGAGCCGAGGCGGCGACGGCGACGATCGCCACCTCCCCGACCCCGAGGGACCCGACCCGGTGCTCGACGGCGAGGACGGCCCTGCCCTCCGGGTCCAGTTCCGATGCGACGGATGCGGCAACACCGGCCAGGAACCGGTCCGCGTCGGGATGACAGGTGTAGTCGAGGCCGACGACGACGCCCTCGGCCTCCTCGTCGTGGTCGCGGATCAGGCCCGCGAAGCTCACGCGCGCGCCCGCGTGCGCGCTGGAGACGAGGGACTCCAGGCGTGACTGGTCGATGGGGTCGGTGGTGATGGCGGTGTGGATCACCGGCATGGACACCCCCTCCTCGCGCATGACTATCCCTGACAGGTCGCAAGCCTACTGGCGATCCTCCCGAATGGTGGTGTCGTCCACCGTGGTGCCGCGGATGTCGTTAAACTCCGCCGCATGACTGAACTGCCCATCACCGAGAAGTCCTCCGGGGGTAGCTGCGGCTGCGGCTGCGGTCACGACTCCCTGCCCGAACTCGATGCCCGCGTCATCCCACACGCGATCCGTCACGCCGCGATCCTCGGTGTCGTCGGTTCCCTGAACGTGGGCGGCGCCTTCATTCTCGTCGCCCCCCACAACCCGCTGCCGCTGCTGGCGCAGATCGCCGACCTCCACGGCGACGCCATCCAGGTCAGCTACGTCCAAGAAGGTCCCGACGCTTGGAAGCTGAAGCTGGAACGGCGCAGCTGAACCTCTTGAAAAAGGCCGCACCAGCTCCCGTGTCGCGCCGTGTCCTCTTGGTGATGCTGGCGGGAATCAGCCTTCTGACAGGCCTCAACGCGGGGCTGGTGCGGCTCGGTGTCTGGGCGCCGGTGGCGAGCGGCCGGCTCGCCGACCTGCACGGGCCGCTCATGGTCCTGGGGTTCATGGGATCCCTGATCTCCCTGGAACGCGCCCAGGCGCTGCGCAACCGGCTTGCCTACGCAGCACCTGCCCTGCTCGGCGCGGGGGCCCTCGTGTTGATCTCCGGGGCGTTCCCGGTGCTCGGGAGGCTGCTGCTGGTCGACGGCACCCTCGCTTTCGTCGCCGTCATGGCCGCCCTGTACCGTCGTGCCCCGCTGCCCTTGGTTGCCGCCCAGGTGGTGGGGGCGGTCCTGGCGTGTCTCGCGGCCGCGCTGCTGGTCAGCGTGGAGGTTCCCGCGCTGCTGCCCCTGCTCGCCGGGTTCATCGTCGTCACGATCGCCGCCGAACGCGCCGAGCTGGCTCAGCTGACCATGGGTCGCCGCGCCGTGCCCACCCTGGTGGCGGCGAGCGCGTGGCTCTCCTTGAGCGCTGTTTCCGCGCTGCTGTGGCCCGGTCCCGGCGATCGCGTCTTCGGGGCCGGGGTGTTGTTCGTGGCGCTCTGGCTGATCCGCGACGACGTCGGGCGTCGGCTGATCCGAAGCGAGGGCCTGCGGCGCTACAACGCCGCCGCGCTGCTGCTGGGGAACTTCTGGCTGGCCGTCGCGGGTCTCACCTGGGTCATCGTCGGCCGTCCAGAGGCCACCGGAACCCATGACGTGGTGGTGCACGGCACCTTCCTGGGATTCGCCATGTCGATGATCATGGCCCACGCCCCGATCATCTTCCCGACCGTCCTTTCCCGTCCCCTGCCCTACCGCCCGGCCATGTGGGTACCACTGGCGGTGCTGCACCTGGGCATGGTGGTGCGCGTCCTCGGCGCCCTGACCGGAACCTTCCTTTACCAGATCGGAGGAGCCATGACCGTGGTCTCGATCCTGTTGTTCGCCGCAACTGCCATCTACTCGGCGGTGCGGGCATGAGCACCCCCACCCGTCCGGGAGCGGGACCTTCGGAAACCGGCCGGCCCCCTCAGGCAGGGCGGCCGGGCGGTGGGGGACGGCCCGGCGGTTCGCGCCGCAATCGCGCCCGCGACTACACCGTCATCATCTGGTTGCTGAGCGCCGTGATCATCGCCGCGGCCCATCGCCTGGTGCCCGAATCCACCTGGCTGATGGTGCACCTGGTGCTGCTCGGGGCCCTGACGCACTCCGTGCTCGTGTGGAGCCAGTACTTCACCGCGGCCCTGCTCAAGACCCGGCCCGACGAGGCCCGGGACCGCGCGCAGCGCAGGCGTCTCGGCCTGCTCTGCCTCGGATCCCTGGCGGTGTTCGTCGGGGTGCCGGCCAGCTGGTGGTGGCTGGTGGTCGCGGGAGCGGTGCTCGTGACCGCGGCCGTCTCCTGGCACGGGCTCTCGCTGTGGCGGCAGCTCCGCAAGGCCCTGCCCGGACGTTTCCGGGTGGCCATCTGGTATTACGTGGCCGCCGCCTGCCACCTGCCCGTCGGGGCTGCGTTCGGGGCGACGCTGGCCTTCGGGCTGGACAACACCTGGCACTGGCGGTTCCTCGTCGCCCACACCATGACGAACCTGCTGGGCTGGATCGGCCTGACGGTGGTGGGGACGCTGGTCACCTTCTGGCCCACCATCCTGCGCACCCGCATGGACGACCGCGCCGAGGGATTCGCCAAGCAGGCCCTTCCCTGGCTGATCGGCTCGGGGATGGTCGTGGTGGCGGGTGCACTGGCGGGTCTCCAGTACGTCGCGGTGGCCGGGCTGGCCGGCTACCTGCTGGCGCTCGGCTGGTGGGGCAGGGTGCTCATCGCGCCGCTGCGACGCCGGCCCCCGCGCGAATTCGCCCCCGCTTCCGTGCTGGCCGCGATGATCTGGTGGATGGCTGCCTTGGTGGTCACCGGTGGGATCGTGCTGACCACCCCGGCCTCGGGATGGTCGGAGGTGACCGGAACCCTCGCGGCGGTGTGGGCCGGTGGTTTCGCCGCACAGCTGCTCACCGGTGCACTCAGCTACCTGCTGCCCTCCGTCCTCGGCGGCGGGCCCCGCGTCGTGCGAGCGGGCGCGGCCTGGTTCGACCGTTTCACCACCTTCCGGATCGTCGCCATCAACGGCGCCCTGATACTGTTCCTCACCCCCACACCACCCTGGGTGAAACTCACCTCTGGTGTGCTCGGGGTTGGATCGGTGGCGGCCTTCCTGCCCCTGATGATCCTCGGGATAAAAGCGAGCGTCGCGGAACGCAAGGCGATCGCCAAGGCGGGTCCCCGCACCGGGCCGCCCCAGAAACTGCCCGAACGGGAATCCGCGCTGACCGCCAACGGGATGCTGGCGGGCGTGCTCGCCCTGACCCTCGCCGTCACGGTGGGGGTCGGCATCGACCCATCGGCGGTCGGCCTGGGCGGCGGTTCGTCATCGACGGGGGTGAACGCGACGGGCAGGACCCAGAGAATCCAGGTCACCGCCAAGGAGGGGTTGCGTTTCGAACCCGCCTCGGCGGAGGTCAGCCGCGGTGACCGGGTGATCATCGAGCTGAGCAACGCCGACGCCACCATGATCCACGACCTGAAGCTCGGCGATGCCACCACCCCCAGGCTGAGCGCAGGAGAGACCGCGGAGCTGGATCTCGGCGTGGTCGGAGAGTCCATCGAGGGCTGGTGCACCGTCGTCGGACACCGCCAGGCCGGGATGGTTTTCACCCTCAAGGTCTCGGGGCAGGACGCCTCCACATCGCAGGACGGAACCACAGGAGGCGGACACGACCACGCCCCCGCGCAGGCCAACTCGGCCCCGCTGAACACCGTGGTGGATCCCGTCGCCCCGGCGGCCACGGAGGAAACCGTCCACCGCGTGGAGATGCGCGTCACGGAGCTCCCCCTCGAGGTGGCCCCCGGGGTGTGGCAGAAACGCTGGACCTTCAACGGCGGGCCGGTCGGACCGACCCTGCGCGGCAAGGTCGGGGACGTGTTCGAAGTGACCCTCATCAACGACGGCACCATCGGTCATTCCATCGACTTCCATGCCAGCAACCTCGCGCCCGACGGGCCCATGCGCACCATCGCCCCGGGGGAGAGTCTCGTTTACCGGTTCACCGCGCACCGCGCCGGGATGTGGCTGTACCACTGCGGCACCGCCCCGGTGTCCGCGCACATCGCTGCCGGCATGCACGGCGCGGTGATCATCGACCCCGAGGGCCTGCCCGCGGTGGATCGCGAGTATGCCCTGGTGGCCTCCGAGATCTACCTGACCGGTGGCACGGGAACCAGCGCGGAGACCGCCGCCGAGGTCGACGCCGCCAAGGCGCAGACCGACACCCCCGACTACTCGACCTTCAACGGCATCGCCTTTCAGTACGCTCAGCGCCCGCTCACCGCGAAGGTGGGGGAGAAGGTGCGGTTCTGGGTGCTTTCCGCAGGGCCGAACCTGTCCACCAGTTTCCACATCATCGGCGGCCAGTTCGACACCGTCTACTTCGAGGGCGGCTATTTGCTGAAGGACGGGAAGGATGCATTCGGCAACAGCGGCGGCGGTTCCCAGGCCCTCGGGCTCGAGGCCGCCCAGGCCGGTTTCGTGGAGCTCACCTTCCCGGAGCCCGGCCATTACACCGTCGTCGATCACGCCTTCCTGGACGCCGAGAGGGGCGCCCTCGGCACCGTCGAGGTGACCGAGTGACGCCCCTGTCCGAGGGGAAGCTTCTCGGGAATCAGTTGTCGTAGACCGTGATGTGGATGTGGTCCTTGTGGTTGGCGGTGTCGCTGCCGCGACCCGCCATCGGACGCCAGCCCTCGCGGTCGCGGGTGATGTTCCAGATCTTCTGGTCCCAGATGATGTAGTGGACGCGGAACTGGGAGTGGTTCGCCTTGAAGTAGGCGGCCAGCCGGTTGCCGAGCTCCTTGTTCGACCTGTAATTGGGGATCATGATGTCCACGGCCCGGCCCGAGGGATGGTCCGGTATGGGGTCCGGGCGCACGCCGTACATGGTCTTGATTTCCGGCACGTTGTTCCAGATGTAACGGATGATCCGTTTGGCGTTTTCATTGGTCTGGTCGAGGCCCTTCGACCAGCCCCGGTTGAGGCTGCCGCTGTCTCCGCCGCCATTGTCGCCGCCGGGGGCCGACGAGCTCAGGTAGCGGGCCGTCACCCAGCGGATGGCGCCGTTGTGAACGATCTGGGCGCGTCCCGAACTGACGGTGCCGGTCACGGCCACCTCGCTCCCCCTCGGGATCTCGCCGGTGTGGGCCGATCCGGTGGCCGAGTGCCAGATGTTGAGGTTTGCCGTCGCGTACTGGATGGTGGTGGAGGGTAGGCCGCCCCCGCCCGGGGCCGCGGAGCCGTTCACCACCCTCAGGTATTTGTTGTTGAACCAGCGGACGTTGCCCTGCCAGATGCACTGGGCCATTCCGCTTGTCACCACGTCCGTGCAGTCGAGGATCGTTCCGCGCGGGACATCACCCAGAGACCGGTAACCGCTTCCAGGGGCGGTGCGGATCATCAGTTCGGTGGTGGCCCGCAGCTTCCTCGTGGTCGTGGGCAGGTCCTGGCCGGGTGAACCTGCGGACTGCGACAGGTAGCGCGTCGCCGCCCAGAGCGTCTGGCCGTTCCAGGTCACCTGCGAGAACTCGCCCTTCACGGTGCCGGTGAGCGTCACCTTCGTGCCCTTCGACGCGACCGTTTTCACCGAGGAACTCAGGCTGGGTCCGGTGCGCAGGTTCAGCGCCGTGGTCGTGTAGGCATCCCCGGAAGCGCCCGAGGACGATCCGCTGCCTCCACCACTCGACGACGAGGCCAGGTAGGCGGAGGCGACGTAACCGGTGCGTCCCTTGTAGGACACCTTCGTCCAGCCGTTTCCGGAGCTCAGGGCCTGCACGTTGTCCCCCGAGTGGAGCAGGCCGATCCGAGAGTAGCCGGTTCCCGGTCCCGAACGTACGTTGACGGCGGTGGTGGCCCGCATCGTGGTTCCAGCAGCGTCGGCGCTGGTCACCAGGGCCAGTGAGCCGACCGACTGAACGAGCCCGGCCACCACCAGAGCGGCCAGTCCTCCCCGCACGGTTCGCATCACTCGGTTCACGTTTCCTCCGAAATTTCTCAAGGTCTTGGGCCGATCACGACTCTTCCCCGGGACCTCGGTCCCAGCCGTGTCGGCCGATCGGACAGTAAGTACCTGAAGGGCCCTCTCACAAGCCCGAATGGAGACCTGCCGAGGGGTGCGAACGTGTTCCGGCTGCGGATTTCCGAAAATCACATCGGTGTGTTTTCGCTCAGAAATGGAGGCGAGAACCCGGTCCTGACTAGGCGCTGTGACTTTCGTCAATTATTAAACAGTTGTTTCGTGCGATTTCTGAGAGAAGTCTGAGGACCGCTTGCAATCGGGGCCGGCAATTCACCTCAACTGTCACTTCAGGTTCAGGTGGTTGAGGTTGAGGTTCAGGGCCGGGCCGGGTCCCCGGCGGGAAGGTTCCTGTTGGCGAGGCCTCTAAACTTCACCCATGGCTCGCAGAGGATGGTTCGGACTTCCGTTCTTCGATTCCCAATCCGAGCCGAGCACCACCGCCTGCGTGCTCTCGGGCGGTGGATCGCGGGCCAGCTTCCAGATCGGCGCCCTCGACTACCTGTACGCGAACGACCCCGAGTTCACCCCCACGATCTTCATCGGCGCATCGGCCGGGGCCATCCTGGCCGCGGGCCTGGCCCAGTACCCCACCCGTCAGGAACAGATCGGTTTCCTGGAGCGTGTGGACGAACTGTGGTGCTCCATGACGGGCCCTGAGGACATGTTCACCCCCCGCCCCTGGCTGTCCCGGCTGCTGGCGGAGGCCCCGGCATGGCTCGAACTCGTGGGCCAGAGTGCCAAACCAGCGGATACCCCGTCACGCTCCTCCTGGCTGTCGTTGCGGCGCCGTCGCCCCGAAATGCAGGGGACCGGAACCCCGGAGGATCCCGTGGAGGAGGCGCTCACCCCCGACGAGGAACTGCAATCGGACTTCTCCCTGGGGCTGATGGCGCAGCTGGCCGGCGCTCTCGGGCGGCTCCCGAAGCTGGGGAGCGACCTGATGGCGGTCAAGGCGGGGCTGGAACAGTCGCGGTCGCTGTACAGGCCGGGACCCGTGCTGGCGAAGCTGCTGCACCCGGACGTCTTCGACCCCGGCCGGGTGTCCGCCTCCGGTATGCAGCTGCGAATGGCGATGGTGGCCCTGGAAACCGGGGAACTGCACTTCATGCGCGAGGACGGGGCCTTGGTCAACCGCGAGAACCGGGAGATCGACGTGGGTCCTCACAACCTGACCCGCGGGGTGCTCGCGTCCTGCGCCATTCCCGGGGTGTTCCGGCCGGTACCGGTCGGTGCGGAGACCTATGTCGACGGGGGCGCCCGGGAGAACCTGCCCGCCGAGATGGCCGTCGGGCACCTGCGGGCCGGCCGGACCTACGTGGTCTCGTCGCAGACCGACGGGGTGCCTCGAAAACAGTCGATGGCCCGGGCCGACATCTTCCAGGTCGTGATGCGCGCCACCGAGATCCTCATGGACGAATCCGGGCGGGACGAGACCGCCTACGCGCTGTCGGCCGGTGCCGTCGTCATCGCCCCGGACGTCGAGGTGCACGAGGCCATGGCGGTCCACCCCGGACTGATCCGCATCCACCGCGACCACGGCTGGTCCCGCGCGGCCGCGGTCGTGCAGGGAATCGACGCAGCGGAGCAGCAGCGGCTGAGCCGGGTCACCGCGCTGCGGATGCGTTGCCTTCGGCGGGAGGAGGCCTGGTTGGACGACCTCACCAACCGTCGTGCCCTGCTGGAGCTGCAGAGCGCGAAACTGGAGTTGCGCGACGCCATGGCCCGCTGCCAGAAGCACCTGCTGCCCGAGGGCGTGGACCAGTGTTGGGCCCGGTTCGAGGAACACCCGAGGAATCCCGGCGTCGAACCCCGATGGCTCGAGGGGTGATGCTTTCCGGGAGAAATTATCTTTGCCACGTAACAACGCCCAGCCATCCGGCTATGCTGACCGCCATGGGTGACATTGACGACGTCCTGGAACTGCGGTGGAACCGCTACGGAGATGAGCTGACAACGGCGCTGCGCAACGTCTACGGAGACAAGACCGACGCTCTGGTGGAGAGGGTGTGCGGAATCGTGGCGAAGACGCTCGAGGAGCGTCCCGCCGACCTGCGCAGATTGGACGAGGCACGCCTGCTGCGCCCCGACTGGCTGCAGCAACCCGGCATGACGGGCTACGTCTGCTACACGGACCGGTTCGCCGGCACCCTGAACGGGATCCTCGGGCACCTCGACTACCTGCGCGACCTCGGGGTCACCTACCTGCACCTGATGCCGCTGCTGCAACCCCGCGAGGGCGCCAACGACGGCGGCTACGCCGTGGCCGACTACCGCTCCATCCGCAGCGACCTCGGAACCATGGACGATCTCGCGGCAGTGGCGAAGGGGCTGCGGGAACGCGGCATCTCGCTGGTGGTCGACCTGGTGCTCAATCACGTCGCCAAGGAACACGAATGGGCCCGGCGCGCCCGGGCGGGCGAGCAGAAGTACCGCGACTACTTCATGATCTACCCCGACCGCACCGTCCCGGACCAGTACGAGCAGACCCTGCCCGAGGTGTTCCCGGACTTCGCGCCCGGGAACTTCACCTGGGACGAGGAGCTCGCAGGCTGGGTGTGGACCACCTTCAACGACTATCAGTGGGACGTGAACTGGGCGAACCCCGACGTCTTCTGCGAGTACCTGGAGATCATCTGCAACCTCGCGAACCACGGCGTCGAGGTGCTGCGGCTGGACGCCATCGCCTTCATCTGGAAGCAGATGGGCACCGACTGTCAGAACGAGCCTCCCGTCCACGAACTCGCGGAGGCGCTGCGGGCCGCGGTGCGGATCGCGGCCCCGGCGGTGGTGTTCAAGGCCGAGGCCATCGTCGGCCCACGTGACCTGATCGCCTACTTCGGCCAGGGCCGCCACTACGGGAAACTCTCCGATCTGGCCTACCACAACTCGCTGATGGCCCAGCTGTGGTCGGCGCTGGCCAGCCGCGACGTGACGCTGCTGCGTTACGCCCTCGAACGGTTCCCCGCGAAACCCCCGACCGCCACCTGGGGCACCTACGTGCGCTGCCACGACGACATCGGCTGGGCCGTTGACGACCGCGACGCCGCCGCGGTCGGCATCAACGGGGCCGAGCACCGCCGGTTCCTGTCCGATTTCTACTCCGGCGAGTTCCCGAAGTCGTTCGCCCGCGGCCTGGTGTTCCAGGCCAACCCCGTCACCGGCGACCGGCGCATCTCCGGCACCCTGGCGTCCTTGGCCGGGCTTGAGATGGCCCTCGAATCGAAGGACCAGGAGGCCGTCGACCTGGCGGTGGGCCGCATCAACATGCTGCACGCCGTGATCTGCGGGTTCGGTGGTGTGCCGCTGATCTACATGGGCGATGAACTGGCGATGCTCAACGACTACCACTACGGCGACGATCCCGCGCACGCCGAGGACAACCGCTGGGTGCACCGCCCCGTCATGGACTGGGACGCCGTGGCCGCGCTGGCCGAGAACCCCGACTCCGCCCAGGCCCGCGTCAACGCGTGGCTGCGGCACGTGCTCAACGTGCGCCGCGCCACTCCGCAGCTGCACGCCGGCTACGAGTCGCACATCCTCGACGTCGGCGACCGCAGAGTGCTCGTGATCCGCCGTGACCACCCGATCGGCCCCATGTACCAGCTCTACAACCTCTCCGAGCACAGGGTCAGCATTCCCATGGGGCTGCTGCGCACCCCCTACGGCAGCAGGGCCAAGGAACTCCTCGACGACGTGACCTGGGAGCTGGACCCCGCCACCCTCAGCCTGGAGCCCTACCAGGTGCACTGGTTCGTGGCGGCCGAGGACCTGGGGGAGTGATCAGCACCCCCGTGAAGCTGGTTGAGCTGGTCTGCTCCCACGCACGAACGTAACGGGTCGCCACCACGGCCAGGGTGGGTCACGGCATCGTGTGGAGGATCAGGCGCGAGTCCGCGGTCCCGCCCTTCCCGAACTCCTTGTGGGCCCGTGCCAGGTCCGTCACGGCGTGGTCGAACACCCGGGCCGCGTCGAAGCCGTGGCACAGCTCGACCGCGCGGGCTCCGCACGCGGCGTCGGTCTCCACCACGAGGGCAGCCGCCGGCTGGACGGCCCACATCAGGCAGCCGTCCCCGAGGTGTCGGGGCCCAGCGACCCCTCGCCGAGGAACTTCCGGACGAGGACGTGGATTCCCGCCAGGGCGGGGAACACCGCCAGCGCCGTGACCACGGCCTTCGGGTCCTCCGGGCGGATCCCGTGCCGCTTGAGGACGCGCCGCGCCCACAGCCAGTAGGGGATCACCACCAGGGGAGAGGTGACCACCCCGGTGGTGTACCTCCGAGCAGCGAGGCACGAGGCGATGTGCGTGAAGCCGTGCAGCCCGAAGGCCAGCAGGCCGCCGCGGAACAGCGTCGACCTGCCCCCGCTGCGCACCCCCGAGGCTGCGGAAGCGGCGACCACGGCGCCCATGGCGGACATGGCCAGGTTGACGTGGACCTGTGAAACGCCACGTTCGCGGAACTCCTCGGGGATCGGCAGCTGCTCCGGGAGACCGGAGAGAACCTCCCGGGAGGTGGGTGCCATGGTGAGGTATTCCTCGGCGTCGTGCAGGGCCCAGGCTGCGAACAACCCGACGCAGGCCCGGCGGATCCGGTTGGTTCGTTTCATGGTGTCCTCCTTCCACAAATTACGCTACCACTGGTAGCGGAAGTCTGGATGGAAGAATCGGGGGCATGGCGGGAGAGACTGGGCGGCCGCGCAACGCCGCGGTGAACGACGCGGTGCTGGGTGTCACCGTCGCGCTGCTTGGGGAGCGCGGCTACCAGAGGCTGCGGATCAATGACGTGGCGGAGCGTTCCGGGGTGGCCAAGACCACGGTCTACCGCCGCTGGCCGACGCTCACCCACCTGGTGGTCGCGGCCATGGAACACGCCCTCGGCGAGCGGGACATCGAGCCGACGGGAAACCTGGGGGTGGACCTGGACCGGATGATCCGCGCCGGGTACGGGGCCCTCGTCGGCGGCGGGACGTCGCTCCTGGCCGTCGCCCTCGACCTCCACGGTCACGCCGACGCGCAGCTGCGCGCGGCCTACCGCCGGCGCATCATCGACCCCATCCGCTCCCGGGGCATCACCCTTCTGGAGGACGCGATGCGCAGGGGGGAGATCCGCGACTCGATCGACCCGGAGGTTGTGGCGGACGCCGTCATCGGTGGGCTCGTCTACCGCGCCGCCATCCTCGCTGAACCACTCGGAGTGGAGGAGGCGTGCGCATTCGCCCGCAGGGTGGTCGGGCTGGCGCGATAAGACCATCGCCATCGGCGTTGCGCGGGGCATTCTCCGATCGGCAATGACGCGACGGAATCCAGGCCGGTTCGACCATCACTGGCGCAATTTCTCAGATTCTGGAATGGATTGACACCGGGTCACCGGGGACAATAGGTTGGAGACAGTCCATCGATCATGGGAGCAGCCATGCAGCACGCAGCGATCCTGACCAGCCGGGTCACACCTCGCCCTGCCCGCATGTGTTGTTGTCCCTGTTGATCCTTCTCAGCCCGGCTTCTTGAGTCCGGAGACCGCCTGAACGCGGTCGGCTGGTCGCCCCTCCCCGATGTCCGGGGTGGCTGAATTCATCCTCCTGAAACGGTTCGCCGTTCGGTTTTCGCTTTCCAATTCGCCGTCCATTTCCGGCGGTGTTCAATCCTGCCCAGAAATGAGTTTTGTCATGCCCAAAAACCTTTCTCGCCGTGCCTTTGTCGGGGCCATTCCCGCATGTGCCGTGTTGAGCGCTTGCAGCGCTCTTTCCCGGGCCGGCGCCTCCGGGAGCGGCTCCGCCGATCAGGGTGGATCCATCGTCTTCGGGGTCTCGGGGCCGAGAACCGGAGCCAGCGCCGAGTACGGCCAGTACTGGCAGGAGGGCTTCGACCTGGCCCTCGAGGAACTGAACGCCGCCGGTGGAGTGGACGGCCGCACGGTGGAACTGAAATGGGAGGACTCCCAGTCCGACCCGAAACAATCGGTGCCGATCGCGCAGAAATTCGTCGCAGACGCCGCCGTCATCGCGGAGCTGGGGGACTTCTCCTCCGGAGCCTCGATGGCCGCTTCGGCCACCTACCAGCAGGCGGGGCTCGTGCAGTTCGGCTTCACCAACTCCAACCCCGACTTCACCAAGGGCGGTGACCACATGTGGTCCACCTCCCTGACCCAGGAGTTCTACCAGACCCGCGCCGCCCAGTGGATCGCGGGCAGCTACCAGAGGATCTCCGTGGTCTACCTTGAGAGCGACTGGGGCAAGAACTCCTTCGACATCTTCAAGGCGGCCGCGGCGGAGGCCGGACTGGAGATCGCATACGAGTCACCCATCCAACCCGACTCCGAGGACTACCGGCCCGTCCTGATCAAGGCCCGCGACGCCGGACCGCAGGCCATCGCCCATCTCGGCTACGGACCCGACGGCGCGCGCATCGTGCGGCAGCTGCGGGAGATCGGGTTCACGGGTCAGTTCTTCGGCGGCCAGAACACCCCACAGTTCCTGGAGGCCGCAGGATCAGCGGCCGAGGGAGCGATCATCATCGAGAACTTCCTGACCGGCAACGACTCACCGGCGGTGGTCGACTTCAACAAACGGTTCAAGGACAGGTTCGGGCACGACCCCAGCACCTTCTCCGCCTACGCCTACGACGCCATCAACGTGCTGGCCGAGGCGGTCCGCCGCGGCGGCGCCACCCGTGAGGGTGTCTTCAAGGCCCTCTCCGACGGCGGCAGGTGGAAGACCGTGCAGTTCGGGGAGTTCGAGTTCTCCGCGGATCGCCGCCCCGGTGACGTCACACTCCTGCCCGTCACCGTCAAGAACGGCGCCTACGTGCCGGCGGAGGCCTCATGATCGACACGATCGTCTCGGGGCTCGTCCACGGCAACGTCTACGCGCTGGTCGCCGTCGGCATCTCCCTGATCTTCGGCGTCACGGGCGTGGTCAACTTCGCCCAAGGCTCCGTCGTCGGTTTCGGGGCGATGCTCGGCTGGTGGTTCATCGGCGTGTGCGGGTGGCCGTGGTGGCTGGCGCTGCTGGCCGTGGCCGCATCCAGTGCCCTGACCGGCTGGATCGTCAACCTGGTCGCGGTGCGCCCGCTGATCAAGGCGCCCCCGATCGCCGCGCTGCTGGCCACCTTCGCGGCCTCCATGGTGCTCGACAACCTGAGTCAGATCCTGTTCAAGGCCGACACCCGCGAATACCCGGCCCCGCTGCCGACCGACGACCTGCCAGTCGGCGGGGTCAGGCTCGGCACCTCCGACGCAGTCGCCTTCGGTTTCACCATCGCCGCGATGCTCGCCCTGTGGGCGTGGCTGCGGTTCGGGCGCGACGGCCTGGCCGTGCGCGCCACCGCGGCGGACCCGGACGCCGCCCGCCAGATGGGGGTTCCCGTGGCGAGGGTCCAGAACCTGTCCTTCCTGCTGGCCTCCTGCCTCGGTGGGGTGGGGGGAATCTTCTTCGGCATGTACGCCGGCGTCATCTCCCCCTACTCGGCCTCCTTCACCGGAACCGTCGGTTTCATCGCAGCAGCGGTCGGCGGCCTGGGATCCATCGTCGGCGCCGTGGCCGGTGGCTTCGTGATCGGCCTGCTGGAGGCGCTCGGCGTCTACCAGTTCGGCGGCAGCTTCCGGGACCTGTTCATCTTCGGCGCCTTCCTGCTGGTGCTGCTGCTGCGACCCCACGGGCTGTTCGGTTCCCGGCACGCCGTCGCCTCCGAACCCATGACCGGCACCTTCCTCGGGGCCGGCCGGCCGCCCAGGCTGGCGTGGTGGCACTGGGTGCTGCTCGCCTTGGTCGGGGGCCTGGCGGTGCCGCTGCTGGGCGGTCCGGTGCTCAGCTCCGTCGGCACCCAGGTGGCGATCTACGCCATCATCGCGGTCCCCATGACGCTGCTGGCCGGGTCGACCGGACAGATCTCCCTGGGACAGGCCGCGCCCGTGGCCATCGGCGCCTACGCCTCGGCGCTGCTGGTGATGCGCCTGAACCTGCCCTTCCTGGCGGCCCTGCTGCTGGCCGGGGTGATCGCGGCGGTGCTGGCCACCCTGGTGACCCTGCCGATCTGGAGACTCGACGGCCACTACGTGTCCATGGCGACCCTGGCCCTCGGCTACATCGTGCTGTCGGTGATCCGCGGCTGGGACGCGGTCACCAAGGGCGCCTACGGGCTCTCCGGCATCCCGGCCCCGGAGATCCTCGGGCTGCGGCTGCTGGTGGCCGAGGACCACTACCAGCTCGACCTGGTGGTGTTGGCGGTCACGTTGTTCGTGGTGTTCAGGATCCGCTCCTCGCACCTGGGCAACGTCCTGGCGGCCGTCGGCTCCGACGAGATCGCGTCGCGTTCCCTGGGGTTGCGCACCCGCGGCTACAAGGCGCTCGCCTATGCGCTGGCCGCCTTCTTCGCCGGGATCGCGGGGGCGTTGCTGGCGCACCAGTACAACTACCTCGATCCGACGGTGTTCACCATCCAGATGTCCGTGCTGGTGCTCACGATCGTCGTGCTGGGCGGGATGAACTCTCCCTTTGGGGCGGTGCTCGGTTCCCTGGCCCTGGTCGGGTTGCCCGAGGCGCTGCGCCTGGCCCCCGACGTGCGCATCCTGCTGTACGGGATCGTCGTGATCGCGATCATCCGTTTCCTGCCCCAGGGCCTGTGGACGAGGAGAGCATGATGACCACACCACCCACGCCCGTGCTGAAGGCAACCGGTCTGCACCGCCACTTCGAGGGGGTGCACGCCGTCGCCGGCGTCGACCTGGAGGTGGCCCCGGGACAGACGGTGGCGATCATCGGCCCCAACGGTTCCGGCAAGACCACCACCCTCAACCTGGTGACGGGGGTGCTGCGGCCGAACTCCGGGAGGATCGCGATCCGCGGCCACGCGGTGGCGGCCCGCCATCCCGAGCAGGTCGCGACGGCCGGGGTGCTGCGGACCTTCCAGAACGGCCGCGTCTTCGGGAACCTGACAGTCGCGGAGAACATCTCCATCGGGCTGCACCGCGAGTTGAGGGCTCACCGTCCCCTGAAACGCCTGGGGGAGATTCCCGTCCTGCGGTGGTTCCTCGGCTGGTTGCCGCTGCTGGGAGAGGTGCTGGCGGCGCTGCTGCCCCTGCCCGGGGTCGGGAAGGAACGCGAAAAGATCAGGCGGCGAGTTGCGGCAGGGATCGACAGGTTCCCGGAACGCCTCGGTAACCGTGCCGACGACCTGGCCCACACCCTCAGCTACGCGAACCGGCGGCGCACCGAGATCGCCCGTTCCCTCGCGGGAGAGCCAACCCTGCTGGTCCTCGACGAACCGACCGCGGGAATGAACCAGTCGGAGACCGCCGAGATGCTGGAGCAGCTCCTCCGGCTGAAGGCCGCGGGGCAGTCGATCCTGCTGGTGGAACACAAACTCGACCTGGTCATGACGCTGTCCGACCACGTCCTGGTGATGGACGACGGTCACGTGATCGCCTCGGGACCACCCGAGCAGGTCAGGAATGACCCGGCCGTCATCGAGGCCTACCTCGGCAGACCGGAGGACGACCGCCGCCGCGCCCGCGAGGAACGGGCCCGGAAGGACCGGGAAGGAGGGGAGGACGATGACTGAGACGCTTCTGGAGCTGCAGGCAGTGGAGGTCAGTTACGGGCAGGCCAGGGCCCTGAACGGTGTGAACCTGACGGTCCCCAAGGGGCGGATCGTCTCGCTGCTCGGCGGCAACGCATCGGGCAAGTCCACCACCATGAAGACCATCCTGGGGCTTGTGCGCCCCGATGCGGGCAGGGTGCTGCTGGATGGGAAGGACATCACCACCTGGCCGACCTCACGCAGAGTGGCCTCGGGCATCGCCTCGGTTCCGGAGGCGCGCCGCATCTTCGCGCCCATGACCGTGGAGGAGAACCTCCTGATGGGCGCCTACACGCGGCGCGACAGAACCGGTATCCGCGACGACCTGGCGGCCCAGTACGACCGTTTCCCCCGCCTGGGGCAGCGGCGGCGCCAGGCGGCCGGAACCATGTCGGGCGGGGAACAGCAGATGCTCGCCTTCGCCCGGGCCCTCATGAGCCGTCCCCGGCTGATCTGCATGGACGAACCGACCATGGGCCTGTCGCCTCGTCTCGTGGACGAGGTACTCGAGACCATCGCAGCGTTGAACACCGACCTGGGGCTGGCCGTGCTCATGGTTGAACAGCAGGCGGAGCTGGCCCTCAGCATCGCCCACCACGGCTACGTGCTGGCCACCGGGAACCTCGTGCTCGAGGGACCGGCCGGAGAACTGTTGGACAACCCGCGCGTCCAGGAGGCCTACCTGGGGCGCACCACACGAAACGGAGACGACGATGACGACCAAACGTGACCGATTCCTGACCGCCGCCCGGGGCGGAACCACCGACCGGCCCCCGGTCGGGGCCTGGGTGCACTACGGGTCGGCGAGATGGAGCCCGCAGCAGGTGGCCGAGGCCCACCTGAGGTTCTACCGCGACTACGACTGGGACTTCATCAAGGTCATGCACGACTACCGCATCGATCTGCCCGAGGGGCTCGAAGAAATCACCGACCCCGCGCAGCTCGACGACATCCTGGCCGATCCCGGGGTGCCGCTCGACAGCCACGCCAGGCAACACGAGGTGCTGGAACTGATCCGCGCCGCCGCACCCGAGGCCGCCGTCATCGAGACGGTGTTCTCACCCACCCAGGCCCTCGTCAGGGCTCTCGGTGGCAGCGTCATCGAGTACTTCAAGGCGGATCCGGCGCTCGCGCACCGCACCATCCATCGTGTCGCCGACGCCCTGGCACGCTACGCGGCCGGGCTGGGTGATTTCGGCGTCGATGCATTGTTCGTCGCCGTCAACGGGGCCAGCAGGGACGCCACCAGCTTCGGGCTGACCCCCGAACAGTTCCGCGACTGGGTTGCCCCCTACGACATCCAGGTGCTGGCCGCCGCCCCGTCGCTGGTGCGAATCGCGCACCTGCACGGCGAGGATGCCGATCCGGAGTTGATCGCCGACTACCCTGTCGAAGTGCTGAGCTGGTCCGACACGGCATCGGCCCCGACCATTCCCGAGGCCACGAGTCGCTACGGCTGGGTGCCGATGGTCGGGATCGACGAGCTCACCAGCCTCTACTGGACCCCCAGCGAGGCGGCCGCACACATCGTCCAGGCGCGCCGCGCCGCGGGCGACCGCCTGATCGTGGCACCCAACTGCACCCTCCACTCCGACATCAACCCACTGACCCTCGTCGGTCTCAGGAGGGGTGTGGACGTGGCCCTCACGCACTGAACGAAAGGAACAGCAATGACCGTCACGGCCCGTAGGGGAACCGAGCTGCGCTGCCGGAACTGGCGGGCCGAGGCGCTGCTCCGCCTGCTGGAGAACGTTCTCGAGGTGGGGGAGAGACCCGAGGAGCTGGTGGTCTACGCATCCATCGGGAAGGCCGTCAAGGACTGGGACGCCTACCGGCGGATCGTCGATGCCCTGCAGCACCTCGAGGAGGACCAGACCCTGGTGCTCCAGACCGGAAGGCCCGTGGCGGTGCTGAACAGCCACGCCGCGGCCCCGATGGTGGTCTCGGCGGTGAACAACACCGTGGGGAACTGGGCCACGGAGGAGAGGTTCTATGCTCGGTTGGCGGAACACAAGACGATCTGGGGCGGGCTGACGGCCGCGGCCTGGCAGTACATCGGCAGGCAGGGCGTGCTGGGAGGCACCTACGAGCTGCTGCGCGCCGCCCTGGAAAAGCACTTCCGGGAGCACGCCGCCCCGCACCGCTGGGTCCTCACCGCGGGGCTGGGCGGCATGGGTTCCTCCCAGCCGATCTCGGCGCGAATGCTGGAGCTCTCCACCCTGGTGGTGGAGGCCGATCCCGCGAAACTCGCGAAGCTCAGGGCCGCCGGCGGCATCGACCTGGTGCTCGACGACCTCGACGACGCCCTCGCGACGATTTCCGCGGCGGCTGCCGAACGACGATCCGTCGCCGTCGGGCTGCTGGGCAACGCCGCCGACGTGTTTCCCGCCGTGGTGGCTAGCGGCGCACGGCCGGACATCGTGACCGACCAGACCGCCGCCCACGACGCCCGCTACGGCTACCTGCCATCCGGCTACACCCTCGAGACGTGGGCCGAGGCCCGTGAAACCGACCCGGACAGGGTGGAACGCGACGCCCGCACCGCCATGGCCGCCCAGGTGCGGGCCATGCTCGCCCTGCGAGAAGTTGGATCGGTGGTGTTCGAGAACGGCAACAACCTCAGGGTGCAGGCCTCCCGCGTCCTCGGCGAGGCCGAGAGGCAGCGGGTTTTCGCGGAGATCCCCGGTTTCATGGAGGGCTACCTGCGGCCGCTGTTCAGCCGCGGTATCGGACCCTTCCGGTGGATGATCCTCTCCGGCGACGACAACGACCTCGCGGTGGTCGACGACCTGGCCGCGACGATGTTCCCCGAACGCCCCGAGATCGCGCGGTGGATCGGCCTGGCGCGCCGCCACATCCCCGCCCAGGGCCTGCCCGCACGGTCCTGCTGGCTCGGATACGGGGAACGCTCGGCCCTGGCGCTCGCCGTCAACGAGGCCGTCGCCGACGGACGGATCAGCGCGCCGATCGCCTTCAGCCGCGACCACCTGGACTCGGCCGGCATGACCCACCCCAGGATCGGCACCGAGGGCATGCGCGACGACTCCGACGGCGTGACGGACTGGCCCATCCTCGACGCCATGCTGCTGGCCAGCGGCGGGGCCGACCTGGTGGCGGTGCACTCCGGGGGCGGCGGCTACTCCGGGTGGATGCAGTCGGCGGGGGTCACCGTCGTCGCCGACGGCACCGGGGCCGCGGCCACCAGGCTTCGCCAGGCCCTCGACCTCGACTCCGGGCTCGGGGTCATCCGCCACGCCACCGCAGGCTACGAGGACGCCCTCGACGCGGTGGAGAGATCCCATGAACCCGGCGCGCACGGCGCGCCCCTCACTCTGATCCGGAATTGACCCGGACCGATCCGGAAGGAAAACCCACATGCGTGAACTGACCATGGACGACGCCCGCTGGGCCGTTCTCGGCGGAGGTGTCTTCGCCTGCGGCGGCGGGGGCTGGCAGGACCACGGCGAGCTGATGGGGCGGATGGCCACCACCCTCAACCGTCCCGTGCTGGCCGGCGTCGACGAGCTGCCGGAGGACTCCTGGGTGGCCACCGTCACCGCGATCGGCGCCCCGGCCGCCCCCGACTGGGAGATCCGGCCCATCGACTACGTCGACGCGCTGCGGAAACTGATCGAACTGTCCCCCCACCCCATCGCCGCCGTCATCACCGGGCAGAACGGCTACTCCACCACCCTCAACGGCTGGATCCAGTCATCGGCGCTCGGCGTGAAGGTCCTGGACGCGGCCGGCGACGTGCGCGCCCACCCCACCGGGAAACTCGGCTCCCTCGGGCTCACCACCCGAGAGGGATACGAAACCATCCAGGTGGTCTCCGGCGGCAACCGGGCCCGCCACGGGCACCTCCTGAGCATCAACATCGGCCGCGTCGACACCTGCGACGACGTGCTGCGCGACATCTCGGTGCGCTCCGGGGGATTCATCGCCTCGGCCCGCAACCCCGTCGAACTGGGCTGGGTGAAGGAACACGCCGCGCTGGGCGTGATCTCCCTGGCCCTCGACCTGGGCAAGGCCATGGAGGAGGCCGGGGCGGGCAGGTCCCGGACCGGGAAACGCGTCACCGGGACGGTGGTGGATCTCCTCGGCGGCGAGATCGTCGACGAAGGGCCGCTCACCCACGAGGTCGACCTGGTCACCAGGGGAGGCTGGGACCACGGCACCTTCCGGATCGGCGAACACACCGTCCCCTACCTCAACGAGTACATGGCCATCGACGGCCCCCCCGGGCGCGTGGCCACCTATCCGGACACCATCTTCATCCTCCGGAAGGACAACGGACTGCCGCTGGCAGTGAAAGATGCCGTCGAGGGGTGTGATGTGGCCTTGGTGAAGGTGGACGCCACGGAACTGCCGCTGTCGTCCTCGGCGGTGGACCGCGTCGCCGTCGGGGAGTGCGAGGACATCATGGGCATCGAGTTCCTGAAATACCTCCCGGAACGCCGGGAAACCCCGGACGGCGGAACCCGTGCACAGGCATGAGAACTCCAGGGGACGGCCCCAGGTCGGGAACGGACCGCTCCGGCTCACCCTCAACGGCGCCTCCCTGACCTGGCGTGACCTGGCCTCGGCCCTGAAGGCCGAACGCGTGGAGGTCACGCTGGATCCCGTCTCCCGCGGCCAGATGCAGCGCGCCCGGGAGGCGGGGCTGGAGATCCTGGAGTCGAACCCCGGGATGAGGGCCTACGGCTGGAACCAGGCGCTCGGGCCGTTCAAGGACCGGCGGCTGGAACCCGAGGAACAACTCCGGTTCCAGGTCAACGTGCTGCGTTCGCACAGCACCGGCCTGGGGGAGGCGCTGCCGCGCCGGGTGTCGCGACTGGCCCTGATCATCCGCGCGAACTGTCTCGCCAGGGGCACCTCCGGGGCCCGTCCTGAGCTGGTCGAGCGAATGAACGACGCCGTCAACCTGGGTCTCGTCCCTGTGATGCCCGGCACCGGTTCGATGGGTACCGGTGACCTCCAACCCATGGCGGCCGCCGGCCTGGCGCTGACCGGGGATGTCGCGGGAAAGGTGCGCGGTGACGACGGCGAGGAACGCTGCGCGCCGCAGGCGTGGGCGGCCATGGGGCGAGATGTTGAGTTCCAGCTGGCCCCGGGGGAGGCGATCGCGTTGATCTCGGGGTCGGCGGTGCTGACGGCTCACCTGGCGCTGGCCGTCGAGGAGGTCTACCGGCAGGTCGAGACCTTCCTGGGCGCGTTCGCGTTGTTCTGCGAGGCGGCGAGAGTGGAACGAAACGCCTTCGACCCGCGGATCCACGCCGAACGGCACATGCCCTGGGAGATGCAGGCCAACGACCTGATCCTGCGACTCATCGGCGACAGCCAGTGGACGACGAACGAGGGCAGGCGCCGCGCGGGCGAGACCGCTCCGCGCATCCAGGACTCAACCTCGATCCGGTCGGTGCCGCACCAGATCGGCATCATCCTGCGGGAACTGGAACGGGCCCGGGAGGACGTCACCCGCGAGGCCAACTCGTCCACCTGCAACCCGCTGCTGATCTCCAACTACACGGGCGAGGGCCACGAGTTTCTCTCCGGCGGCAACTGGGACGCGACGGTGCTGGGGCACGCGGCGCAGTCGGTGAACAGCTGCCTGGCGCGGCTGGCGGTGCTGACCAAGGACCTGGCGGCCCGGCTGCTGCACGACGGCTGGAGCCACGGACTTCCCGCCGGACTGAGCGGAGGGGAGGTCGGGATCAATTCCGGCATGCTCCTGCTGCACACCAGCGCGGCCGCCCTGATCCCCGAGATCCAGCTGCTCGCGAACCCCGTTGGGGCCCTGTCCTTCCCCCTCAAGGGCGGCCAGGAGGACTTCCACACCATGGCGATGGCCGCGGTCAACGGTCTGCGGGCCAACAGCCGTCGCTTCGACCAGCTCCTGGCGGTCCTGTTCGTCATCAGCGGGCAGGGCATCCACCTGCTGGAGGAGCGAATGCGGGGGCTGCCACTGGGGACGGGATCGGCGCGCGTCCACGAGCAGCTCCGGGCGCGGGTCACGCCGCTGGGCGAGGACCGGGTCCTGACCCCGGAGGTCGACGCGTTGACGGAGGCGATCGGCAGGGGAGAGTTCTCGGTCGTGGTTCACGACCTGCTGGAGGACTAGGACCGGGATCAAGCGGCCCAGTCGCCGAGAGCTCCCTCGAGGGCACCGAGTGCGGCGTCGACGAGGGCCCACCGGTCCTCCTCCGGGCAGCCCTTGTCGACCCATCGCAGGGCGGCCGCGTCGATGAAACCGAAGTAGCCCCACAGGGCGTAGCCGTGACGCGCCTGGGTGCTGGGGGCCAGAAGGTCCTGGAGGCGCTTCACGTAGTCGCGGCGGGTCCGGGTCCGCAACTCGGCGACCGCGGCCGGTTCTCCCCCGGGCCGGCGCATGGGCATGGCCCAGGCGTCGGGATGCGTGGCGATGTGGTCCAGGTAGACGATGGTGGCCATCCTGATGCGGTCGCGCACCGGCACGCCGTCGGGCAGCTCGTCGATGGCGCGCGCCTGGCGCTCCATGAGCGCGTCGACGGACTCGCGCACGACCTGGGCGTACAGGTCCTCCTTGCCGTGGAAGTAGCGGTAGACGAGCGGGGTCGAGGCCCGGGCCCCCTCGGCGATGTCGGCGAGGGTGACTTCGGCGTAGGGGCGCTCGGCGAAGGCGGCGGCGGCCGAGCGCAGGATGGCCTCGCGGCGCGCGTCGGGGTCGAGCCGGAGGCGGGGCCTGGAGTCGGTGCGCGCCATGTGGACATGGTACCGCTAGTGAACTATGATTCACGAACGTTAGTGAACTCCATTCAACAAGTGAACACCATTCAATCAGGAGGTCTCATGAACTGGGTCGAGCACGCCATCTGGTGGCACGTCTACCCGCTGGGCTTCACCGGAGCCCCCATCCGCGACGGCGACCGCTCCCCCGCGCCCAGGCTGCGCCGGCTGCTGAACTGGCTGGACTACGCCGTCGAGCTGGGCGCCTCCGGCCTCCTGCTGGGCCCGATCTTCTCCTCGGCCAGCCACGGCTACGACTCCCTGGACCAGCTGAGCATCGACACGCGCCTGGGAGGGGACGCCGACTTCGACGACCTCGTCGCCGCCTGCCGGCAGCGCGGGCTGCGCCTCGTGCTCGACGGCGTCTTCAGCCACGTCAGCGCCGACCACCCCCTCCTGCGCCGGGCCCTGGACGAGGGGCCCGACGGCGAGGCGGCCGCCCTGTTCGACATCGACTGGCAGGCCCCGGACGGCCCGCGCCCGCGCGTATTCGAGGGGCACGGGGACCTGGCGCGCCTGAACCACTCCAGCGGGGCCGCCGTCGACTACACCGCCGACGTCATGCGGCACTGGCTCGCCCGCGGCATCGACGGCTGGCGCCTGGACGCGGCCTACTCGGTGCCGACCGACTTCTGGGCCCGGGTCCTGCCGGCCGTGCGCCGCGACCATCCGCGGGCGTGGTTCCTCGGCGAGGTCATCCACGGCGACTACGCCGCGATCGTCAAGGACTCCACCATGGACACGCTCACCCAGTACGAGCTGTGGAAGGCGATCTGGTCCTCCCTGACCGACCCCAACTTCTTCGAGCTCGACTGGAACCTGACCCGCCACAACGCGTTCCTGGACTCCTTCACCCCCCAGACCTTCATCGGCAACCACGACGTCACCCGCATCGCCTCCCGGGTCGGCGCCGCCGGCGCCGTGACCGCCCTGGCCATCCTCATGACGGTGGGGGGCGTCCCCTCGATCTACTACGGGGACGAGCAGGGCTTCACCGGCGTCAAGGAGGAGCGCATCGGCGGGGACGACGCCGTCCGCCCCGCCTACCCGGAGGACCCCTCTGGGCTCGCGCCCTGGGGCGCGCCCGTCCTGCGCGCCCACCAGCAGCTCATCGGCCTGCGCCGCCGCCACCCGTGGCTGGTCACCGCCCGGACCGAGTCGCTGCGCCTGGAGAACGCCCGGTACACCTACCGGGCCACCGCGGCCGACGGCGGGGAGCACCTCGACGTCGAGATCGACCTGGAGGCCGACCCCCGGGTGGTGATCCGCGACGCCCGGGGCGAGGCCCTGTGGAGCCAGGAGAGGCTCTGAGGCGGGTCCGCCCCGTCCGCCCCGGGTCGTCCAGGGCGGACGGGCCGTCCGGGGCGCCTCACGAGTCCGGGGCGGCCGGACCGGACGGGGCGCCTCGCGCCGGGGCGGTGGTGAACACCTCGGGCGGCACCCCGAAGCGGGCGTAGGTCCTCTCGCAGGCGTGGCAGGGGCCGAGGGGCTCGCCCTCCGGCGAGTGGATCCTCACCCGCGTCACCGTGCGGGGCAGCGCGTCGACCCCGTTCTCGCGAGCGGCCCGGGCGAGCATCTTGTAGGCCGCGTCGGCCCGGTGCTCCCAGCGGGCGAAGGGGCCGCCCCCGTGGATGGCGTTGTCCAGCCAGGCCTCGTACCAGGCCGTGAGGCCGGGGGCCACCCGGGCGAAGCCGTCGTCGCAGGCGCGCGAGTCCAGCCACACGGCGCCGTCGGTCAGGTCGAGGAGCCACCGGGCGCCGCAGCCGGCGTCGGCCAGGTGCCACCAGCGCTCGTCGATGCGCCGGGGCTCCAGGCCGTAGCCGGGCCCCGCCCCGCTGGCGGCGATCCGGGTCAGGAACCGGTTCGCCTCCGCCAGCAGGCCGGGGTCCGCGGGTCCGGGCTCCCCCAGGCGCATGCCGTGGCGG
>CALLVV010000010.1 GCA_938012815.1 uncultured Propionibacteriaceae bacterium | reverse complement strand
ACGCTAAACGGATCCGAGCATGAGAAAGGCCCGCCTCGATGGGATGGTTCCACCGAGGCGGGGCGGTCGGCGGTCAGTCCTTCAGACGGGCCAGCCAGGCCTCCACGTCCCTGCTCGCGCGGGGCAGCGAGGCCGACAGGTTCTCGGGATCGCCCTCGGTGATGAGGATGTCGTCCTCGATGCGCACCCCGATGCCGCGGTATTCCTCGGGAACGAGAAGGTCGGTCGACTTGAAGTAGAGACCCGGTTCCACCGTGATCACCATGCCTGGCAGCAGTTTCGCGTCGCGGTATTTCTCCCGGCGGGCGGCGGCGCAGTCGTGGACGTCCAGGCCCAGATGGTGCGATGTTCCGTGCACCATCCAGCGCCGGTGATAGCCGCCGTCGTCGGTGAGGGTTTCCTCGACCGAGCAGGGCAGCACACCGATTTCGGCCAGGAACTCCGCGATCACCCTGATGGCCGCGCGGTGCGGATCCAGGAAGCCGTTGCCCGCCCGGCACGCCGCGATACCTGCCTCTTGAGCCGCTAGAACCACCTCGTAGACGCGGCGCTGCGCGTCGGTGTAGTGGCCGTTGACCGGCAGCGTGCGGGTCACGTCCGCCGTGTACAGCGAGTTGACCTCGACCCCGGCATCCAGTAGCAGAAGGTCGCCGTTCAGGATGTCGCCGTCGTTGCGGATCCAGTGCAGGGTGTTGGCGTTATCACCGCCAGCGGAGATGGTGTCGTAACCGACGTTGTTGCCCAGGTGACGGGCGTGCAGGCTGAAGATCCCCTCCACCCAGCGTTCACCGCGTCCACCTGCCACGGCGTTCGGGAGTTCACTGGCAACAGCCTCGAAACCAACCCGGGTGGCCTCGCAGGCGCGACGCAGCTCGTTGACCTCGAAGTCGTCCTTGACCAGGCGAAGCTCGGAGAGCGTGCGGAACAGCTCCGCGTCCGCGTCCTGCGCTTGACCGCCGCGCAGTTCATCGACCATGGCAGTGATATCAGGATCGGTCTCGCGGACCACCCGCAGGCCGACGACCCCGGAAAGCTCGTCCCTCAGCTGACGTAGATCCCGGCAGGGGAAACCGATCCGGGCGGTCATCTCTTCCAAGGAGTCACGCTGGCCGACCCACATCTCCCCGTACCGGCTGGAAGCGTAGAACTCCTCATCCGTCCTGGGGCAGCGAGGCCGGAAGTACAGGCAGACATCGGTTGGGGAGACCACGACGACCGCATCGGGTTCCCGGTCCTCACCCAACCCTGTCACCCAGGCGAAGGTGGAGTGAGGACGGAACCGGTAGTCGCAGTCGTTGGAACGCACCTTGTACGGCCCGGCAGGGATCACGAGGGTCGCGCCCGGGAAGGCCTCGCGTAGGGAGGCCCAACGGGCGGGGGTCCAATCGGCGGCCGCCAGTCGCTCGGGTGGAACCTTCGAGTAGGGTGCCCAACCCGAGACGATGAACTTCTTGAAGGCCTCCGAGTAAGGAGACTTCCGGTTGTCTGCGCGATCCTTCGCCTCGTGGCTGTCTACCTGCTCTGTGCTCATGGGCATGAGTTTAATTCCCGGTAGATTTACGTTCCAGAACGTTGGAAGGAAACGCATGCTCGCAGACCCCGCTGACCAGCAACACCTACTGACCCTGGCTGAACTCGACTCCGAGATCGGGCGTTTGCAACACACTGCCAAGACCCTGCCGCAGCACGCCCGCATCGCTGAGTTGATGACGACCCGGCAGGCGATCACCGACGACCTGATGGCCGCAACCACCCGCACCCAGGACCTGGAACTCTCGGTTCACCGGGCGGAATCCGATCTGGTGCCGGTGCGGGCCCGGCTGGACAGGGAGAGCCAGAGGGTGGATGACGGTTCTGTAACCGACCCGAAGGTGCTACGCGGACTCGTGGAGGAGGTGGAACGCATCAAAAGGCGGATAACCGAGTTGGAGGACGCCGAGCTCGACCTGATGGGGCAACTCGAGGAGGCCGCCGCGGAACGCGACGAGCTGGCCGCCCGCAAGAAGAAAGTCGAGGACGAGCTGCGCGCCGACGTCGCTGCGCGCGACGCCGAGGTGGGCAAGTTGAGCGGCGAGGCCAAGGTCATCGCATCCAGCAGGGCCTCCGAGGCCAAAAAAGTGCCCGCCCCGCTGCTGGCCCTCTACGAGAAGATCCGCGCGCACAGTGGCCTCGGGGCCGCTAGGCTGCACCGCGGCCGATGTAGCGGATGTCAGCTGGAACTCACCGTCTCGGACCTGGACACGTACCGCAAAGCACCGGAGAATGAGGTGCTCAGGTGCGTTGAGTGCGACCGGATTCTCGTTCGGACGGCTGACTCGGGTCTGTGATGCCGAGCCGTGATCTCAGGGTCTCACCGGGGATTCCCCGTGCTGTCTCAGAGGGACTCGCCCTGCTGCGTAGCAGGCTGGACGTGCCTGCCGGTTTTACCGGGAAGGCGCTCAAGGAGGTGGAGAACCTCCGGGACAACCCGCCCGGTTTCCCGGGACACACCGACCGGACCGCCGTGGAACTCGTCACGGTTGATCCCGCCACATCCAAGGACCTGGACCAGGCCGTCCGGATCGAACGGAACGGATCGGGGTACCGGGTTTACTATGCCATCGCAGATGTCGCGGCGTGGGTGAAACCGGGATCCGCCTTGGAAGCCGAGGCGAGGCAACGCGGGGAGACGCTGTACGCGCCCGGGGCCAAGGTGCCGCTGTATCCCGATTCCTTCTCAGAGGAAGTCGGATCGCTGCTGCCCGACGGCAGACCCCGTCCGGCGGTGCTGTGGACCCACGACCTGGACACTGATGGGGTGCTCACCAGGGTGGGTGTCGAGCGGGCCCTGGTTCGTTCGCACGCGAAACTCTCCTACGATGAGGTCCAGGTGGACGTGGACGCTGGCCGGGCGCACCCGAGCGTCGCGCTGCTGCCCGTCGTCGGTGAACTGCGGCAACGTCTCGAGGCCGAACGCGGGGGTGTCTCCCTCAACCTGCCCGGACAGGAGATCATCGCGGAGAACGGAACTTGGCTGACGAAGTTTCGCTCCCCACTACCGGTGGAGAAGTACAACGCCCAGGTCTCGCTCCTGACCGGCATGGCCGCCGCGGAACTCATGGTGGGCGCAGCGGTTGGGATCCTGAGAACCCTACCGGCCGCCGCTCCCGAGGCGATCGATCGCCTCCGCCTCAGCGCCGGGGCCCTAGGGGTTGACTGGCCCGTCGCGCAGTCGTACCCGGATTTCGTCCGGGGGCTGGAACCGGGGAAACCCGCAGAACTCGCGGTGCTGGCCCGCTGCACCTCGCTGTTCCGGGGTGCCGGTTACCGAAGTTTCGACGGCTCGCTGCCCGACGATGACTTGGGACACGCCGCCCTGGCGGCCCGCTACAGCCACGTCACCGCACCCCTGCGGCGGCTGGTGGATCGCTTCGCGTCCGAAATCTGCGTGAGCATCGGGCAGGGAGAACCGATTCCCGGGTGGGTGCGTGAGAACCTCGCCGGGCTGCCGGAGCTGATGGCAGCCAGCAACCGGCGAGCCCGTTCCTGGGAACACGCGGTGGTGGACCTGGCTGAGGCGCTGGTCCTGCAAAAGCGGGTAGGAGAGGTTTTCGACGCGGTCCTCATCGATGTCAATCCGAGATCCGGGATGGGAACCTTCCAGATCGCAGCCCCGGCGGTGGAGGCGACACTGCCCGCGGAAGGCCGTGAACCCGGCCGGGCAGTCCGGGTACGGCTGGACGAGGTGGATCTCAGCGAGGGCAGGACGGTGTTCTCCCATGCCGTTTGAGGCCGTTGGGGGAGCTAGACTTGCTGCCCGGACGAGTCGGCCGGGTGATCGCGGCCCGGGCAACCGGGCTGAGGAAAGTCCGGACTCCGCAGAGCAGGGTGGTGGGTAACACCCACCCGGGGTGACCCGCGGGACAGTGCCACAGAGAACAGACCGCCCGGCCCAACGGCCGGGTAAGGGTGAAACGGTGGTGTAAGAGACCACCAGTGCGCCGGGTGACCGGCGCAGCTCGGTAAACCCCACCCGGAGCAAGACCAAGAAGGCCAGTCCGCTGGCCGCGGAAACCGTCTGAGCGCTGCTCGCGCGAGGTTTCCGGGTAGGTTGCAGGAGCCCGTCGGCAACGGCGGGCCTCAGATGGATGATCATCGTCAGACAAAATCCGGCTTACAGGCCGGCTCGTCCCCGAAAGCTCGGCGAAGAGCCTTGTCAGGCCTTGAAATGTGCCTTGGAAAGAGAACATTATGGTGCAGGATGGTGTTGTTGAAAGTCAGGCTCCGGGAGGCCCTGAAAAGGACCTTGGGAGACACGAAAAGGCCTTCACCCGATCCGAGTGGGGGTCTGTATATGTGTGGGTATGCGTCCCGGGTGCCGGGGAGTGAACCGAGACTAGGACGCTGGCTGAATACGCGGCTCGCCACCAACCAGCGTGGCAGTTCGCTAGTAGGCCTGTTCGGTGCCGATGAAGCCTACGCTGTGCGGCGCTCACGAGAGTGATGTGAGTATGTATTCGTACCGTACGCAACTAAAAGGTCGGTATCGGTGCACTTGCGGCCCTTTGGGTGCGTTTTGGTACTGTTCATGTGTGGGAAGTCGGCGATGCAAGGGGCCGGTCACGGAGCATGTGGCAACCGAATTTCAGGCTCAGCGGGGTTGCCTTCAAGTCAGCTATGCTGACTTGGCGGAGTGCACCGGCCTGTCGGAGCCGACCGTAGTCGGATGCCTCAAGGGGGTTCGAACCATTGCTCTGGAGGCTTACCTGTTGTTGTGCGCGGCGCTTGAACTGGAAGCGGGGAAGCTACTGGATGAGGCTCAGGATAAAGTCGCAGGTCTCGCAGTCGCCCCGGGATCGCCCCGCCTGTCGAGGGTACAGGAGCTCCGGCAACAGCGCCTCCAGGCGGACGCGATGCCCGTCGAGGAAGCCGCGGACGCACGCCCCAGGATTGGCGGCGATGATGATGACGATTGGGAGCCGCGTTGAGTGGCAGATTAGGCCCGCCGTCACGCAGCCAGGTGGAGAAGGCCGGCAGCCAGCTGCGCAAAATCCGCAGAGGCGAGAAGCCACCGGAGACCCTAGAGGCCTGCCTTGAAATCATTGAGCGGCACCGGCAGACGCACGCCCGTCCGATGCTGAACGCCAACATCGGGATGCGCCGCTATGCCCAAGAGCTGGGAATCGAGGCGCAGGTCACGCAACGCCTCAAGCGGATGCAGACCATCATCGAGAAACTGACCGAGCGCGAATCGGGGATGAACCTCGCGCGGATGCGCGACATCGGCGGGGTCAGGGTCGTCGTCGACGACCTGGACGCGCTGCGCCGCGTCCAGGAGAAGGTGACGGCGAGGCGGCGCAGGAATGGGATCGAGACGATCGACTACGTGGCCGAGCCGCGGCAGAGTGGCTATCGGGCCGTCCACCTCATCTGCATGTACTCCGGCAAGGGCGTGATCAGGCCGGTGGAGGTGCAGCTGCGTACCCCGGCAATGCACAGCTGGGCGGTCATGGTGGAGGAGGTGTCAGCCCGACTTGGGGTGAATCACAAGCAGGATGGTTATACTCCGTTCCACGCGTGGGCTCTTCTGTGGTCGCGTAGACTGGAGGCGGCCGAACTTGGTCGCCCATCGAACGTGTCGGACGAGGAGTTCGCGGCCGCGTGGAACGCGATGAAGAAAGGCTGGTGGCCAGCATGACGACCAAGATGCGTGACATCAAGAATTTTCTGCTCGTGTTCGACCGCGAGAAGGGGGAGCTGATTCAGCAGCGCGACTTCGGCGCCGACGTGGAAGCTGCCGTGGAGGAGTATCAGCGACTCGAACGGGCCCACAGGGCCGACCGGCGCTACGACATCGTGCTCGTCGGCTCGGACTCCATCGAATCCGTTCAGGTGACCCATGCTTCGTATTTCCGCAGCGGCTTGGAGAGTGTGGAGCAGTATCTGCGGTCGGTGATGGAGGACAATGGCATCGCGGTCAGCTAACCTGCTGAAACGCGGTCGCCCATATCGATTGGGTGGGCGCGTTGTTTTGCTGTAGGTGTCAACCATCGCCATGGCAACGGTTGATCAGGCGTGGCTCCCCGGATCTCGGTGGGAGTGGCAGGGTTTATCCTTCTGGCATCCGACTGGTTCGAGTTCCCGAAGGGGGGAGCCATGAGTCGCATTGCCGTGTCGTTCATTCTCTTCGCTGCGGTGACGGGCTTTTTGGCCTGCGGCGGCGTCCCGAAGCGGCATGCGGAAGCCGCTGTGGGCGACAGCCCATCCCCGACGGTATCTACCTCCAGCGCTCCGCCCGCTTGCTACGGGTCTGTGGCCGGCCTTCGCGATGCCTTCATCGCCACGGGCTATGACTGCCCGGATTGGCGGCGCACCGACAGGGTGAAGCTTGTGCTCCAATCGGGATCCTGCTCCGGTTCCGACGTCCTGAGCATCTATACCGGGTCGGAGGCCGTCCAGCAGCTCAAGTCCATTTCGCTCGACGGCGTACATCTCGTCGTCAGCGAGGACTGGATCATCGACACCAAGCAGGCGGAGGCCATTGCTGCCGTCCTTGGCGGCGTACACGTGACCGGCTGATTCGCAGAAAAGGACCAGAAAGGATATAACAAGTGATGAGCGGAGAAGTCTTGCCGATCGATGACCCGGAGCCCGGCACCTTGAAGTTCAGGGTAGAGTACGACGGCCCCAAATATGCTGGGTGCATGGAGGCCCGGGAGGTTTCCTCCGTGATTTCGGCCATGGTCGACTATGCAGAAGGCTCTCTAAGGGCCGTCGCGGATGGCGGAGTGTCGGCACGCATTGAGATTGCAGCTTTCGAATCGGGATCCTTCGACATAGTTGCCATCGTTCATGGAGCGCAATGGTTGCTGACAACGGCTTGCGGGGCGGGTTTTTTTAGATTCTGGTGGAACAACATGCGCAAGGTTGTTGTCAATGCTCGCCCGTTGGATTCTGGCGACTGGGAGGTGACCATGAAGTCCGGTGAGGTGATGCATTGGACGAATGCGCAGTGGCGGGCATGGAATGACAGGCGATTCAAAAAGTCGGTTGGAAAATTCATCGAGCCGCTTCGGCAGGGGGCAACCTTTGCCTGCTTTAAATTAGGTGATGAACCTGCGCTCTCCGTGAGCGCCGCCGACGCCGACCGCATGATCCCGATTCTGGAGCCGGAGGCACATGTTAAGCGCTTTACCGCTTGGGCGCAGCCTGCAGTGGTGGCTTTTGACCCGAGTCGTCAGTGGCGCTTGAATCTTCCCTACGGGGGAATTGCGGCCAAGATTGAGGACAAGGTATTTTTGGAAGATGTCGCTCTGGGGAAGATTCGGATTGGCAAGAATGACAAATTTCTTCTGGCGCTTAGAATTGAATGGGAAACTGATTCTGATGGGGTAGAATCGAAGCGGAAAGCGTTTGTTGAGCGCGTCGTTGAGTATGGGCCGGGAGCTGAACAGGATGAATTGCCAACAGAAGAGGATAGGTAAACCCTCCCCGCTTCCGGGTGCTATTGCGTGGATTTCAGTACGAACATTCGCGCTTGCCTGCGCGTTGCCGTTGCTCATACTCGCTCTGCCCGCTTGGGCGGTGTCGCTCATTGCTCTTCTGCTTCCGATCTTCCTGCTTCTGGATCACGCATGAGAAGGTGAGATGCCACAACGATGATCTTCGAGTGAGCGCCGTCCGCCTCTCCTACTCCTGCTCGCTCCTGCGTGTTTTCTTCCACGTACTGCTGCGCGTTGCCGCCGGAACGTCGCTCACGAGTCTGGCCCCGCCCGTCGTCGGCCTATTGAATCATTCTGGCGGTTGACCGGCCGGTCTCGAGTAGCCGCCCCGGCTCTCGCGGCGGTATCCTGTCGATCGTGAGAAGGAGACGATAGTCGTCCCAATGAGGGGAACCTCAGGAGCTCATCATGAGCCGCACCGCTCTCGCCTTCGCGCTCATTGTCCCGATGACGCTCGCAGCCTGCGGGGCGAATCCAGCCCCGACCGCGACGGTAACCGTGATTTCTCGGTAAGCGGCGAGCACTGAGCCGGGCTCCTCGAACGCGGCTTCCCTGGCCGAGAATCCTTTGGCAGCAGGGTTGAAGATGGGAGACTCTTTGGTCGGGAAGTATGCAACCGTCACGGCGAAAGAGGGCCGAAGCCGCGACAACGGGCTCGGGAAGATGGAGTGGGTACTAAAGACTGAGGCCTGCCGAAATGATGTGGAACCCGCCAAAGAGTTGACGATCTCTCCGAACCCTTGAAGTGTCCGAGCTTCGGATGGCGGTGTCTACCGAGCAATGATAGATGGCTCCGCGGAGGACATTTTGCCCTCCTACCCATTCGACGACCTGATTCGCAGCGGCGAATGCCTGCAGGGCTGGGTGGTTTTCTCGGTGAGCGATGCGACCGTTACCGAGGTTCACTACCGGAACGATGCGGTCGAATCAGCAGCTTGGAAGGCTGGATGATCACTCGCTCGTGACTGTCGCTCCGGTCGGCACGCTTTCCCACAAGGTTTATGACCCATGGGGGAGGTCTCGGCCGGATGGTTGATGGATCTGGTGGTGATGCCGGTGCGGGGAATGACGTGCCGGTGGTCGAGGAACGTTGCACGCTCACATATGAGCTCGTGCGTGCTGAGCACGGTCCGTTCCCGCGCTGGCTCACTGCACGGGTTGAGGTTGCCGTCGATGTGGAAGCGGTCCTTTAGCTCTCCCCTCGACGCCTTGAGGGATACCCTCGCCTGGTTACTGCATCCCGCGGTCATCGCTTTGGTGGTTCTCATGGAATCCGAGGTCCCAGCAGGCCCGGGAATTGCGATGAACCCCAGGCTGGCTAGAGGTTTTGCTGACTCGTCGTCGGTCTCCGGCTTTACAGGCCGGCTCGTCCCCGAAAGGCCGGGCCATGGCAGGTCAGGGTTGCAGAACCACCTTCTTTGTCCCGTCGTCGTAGTGGGTGGCCTGTTTTCGAGGAGCGTGAGCCCCTTGGGTTCGCCGGGATGCGTGCACTAGCGTTACTGAGAGCTTGTATGACCGTCGCCCTGAGCGCTGGCCTTGGGGAGAACATGACCCTGTTGCCACCCATACCCCCCAGCCAGCCTTCCGGGTCGTTTGGAATCGATGCGGAAGATTACAGAAGGGATCGCGGGAGCCCCAGCAGACGGGATGCCGGCAGGGTTCATCGAGCACTGCTGGGCGCTGCTCAGGTCTGTGCCGGGATTCTGCTGACCCTCATGGGAATCAGCGCGGGCAAGGCGCAGAGTGAATACGGCACCAGGACGCCCTCATTGCTCAAGGACGCCCCGCCTCTCCTCCTGATCGCGACCGGGATCCTGCTGGGACTGGCGGGAGTGGCTCAGCTCGTCCACACCTTCCGGAGAGGTCAGGACGACTGACCCGGGTGGTCAGCTGCGGGGAACCGTGATGATCTCGGCCCCGGTCTCGGTCACCACCAGGGTCTGCTCAAACTGGGCGCAGCGGGAGCCGTCGAGGGTGACGACGGTCCAGTCATCCTTCCAGACCTCGGATTCGGGGGAGCCCAGAGTCAGCATTGGCTCGATGGTGAAGGTCATACCGGGACGGATCCTGGTGGAATAGAGGGGCTCGTCGTAGTGGAGGATCACCAGCCCCGAGTGGAAAGCGGTGTGGACGCCGTGCCCGGTGTACTCGCGCACCACGCCGTAGCCGAATCGTTTCGCGTAGGACTCGATCACGCGCCCGATCACCGAGGTGGGACGCCCTGGTTTGACCGCTTTGATGGCGCGGTTCATGGCCTCCTGGGTGCGTTGCGTGAGAAGCCGTGACTCCTCATCCACGTCGCCGCAGAGGAAGGTGTAGCAGTTGTCGCCGTGAACCCCGTTCTTGAAAGCGGTCACGTCGATCTTCACGATGTCACCGTCCTCGAGGGGGCGCAGATCGGGGATGCCGTGGCAGATTACCTCATTCACCGATGTGCAGCAGGATTTCGGGAAACCCCGATAACCGAGGGTGGACGGGTAGGCGCCGTGATCCAGGAGGTAGGTGTGGACTATGCGATCCAGTTCATCGGTGGTGACCCCGGGACGGACCGCCCTGCCTGCCTCGTGCATGGCCTCGCATGCGATGGCCCCGGCCTCCCGCATTGCCTCGATGATCTCCGGCGGTTGGACATCATCGCCCTCGTAGCGTTTCGGGGCTCGTTTTCCGACGTACGGAGGCCGGGCGATCGCTGCCGGAACCTCCAGGCGGGGGGTGACCTGGAACGGGGTTACTGGACTCACGCGGTCACAGTGTAGCGACCGAATCGTGGATTCAGGAGGCCGGTCGTCAGGGCAGCCGCAGGTCCTCGATGGCCGTCCAGATCGCGGCATCACCCTCCGGGTCGTGATCTGGTTCGACGACCAGCGCGACATGCATTACCCCGTTGTCGGCGAGATGGGTGAACACCGAGACGTTGTTGGTGTTGACCCCGGCGACCCCGCTTATCTGGATTCTCGTGTTCAACCACACGGCGGCGGCGTCGGGGTCGTAATCGATTTCGACGACCTCGGCCATGGAGCCGGGCTGGTGGAAGACACCGCGTCCCAACAGGCAACCGACGACGTGCGCAGCGGCGGGAACGACCTCCGTGAATCCCTCGGCCGTGTCCAGAGTTCCAACGGCCACCGCCGCCATCAGGTTGGCGTTCTCCGGGTAGCGTTTCACGACGGTGTTGGCCTGGTGGATGAACCCGTAGTCCAGTTTGGTGGGGGTGAATCCCGCGATGGCGGGAAAACTCAGCCCGCCCGCGGACGTGATGCGTCCGTCCTCACCGAGTGTGCCGGTCGAATCCGTGGCCGTGCTCGGGCAGTCCGGGGTGCCGCGGAGAACATCGCCGGCTTTCACGGGTCCTGGTTCCTGCGTCGTGGTTGGGGTTGACGGGGTCGCAGAAGGCCAGCGGTCGTGTCCGCGTCCCGTGGGGAAACGGCTGGCGGGTGGGTGCGGGGCTGACCCGGTTGCCGGAGGATCCGTGACGGAAGCCGGGCTGATGGGCGTCGACAGCAACAGGCTTCCCATCCCGATCATGACAAGCACCAGCGTCAGTACACTCCACAGAACCGCGTTGCTGCGCTTGGAGGGCGGCGACGGAACCATCACGGAATGCTTCCTGGTGCCCGGTAGGAGCTCCGTCGTTCTCGCCTGTTCCGTCCACTCGGTGCCGGTCCAGAACCGCTCCTGACCATCGTTCTGCGGATCCGGGTACCAGCCTGGTGTTGACATGGTCTTCATCGTAGGTCCCGGGTAGTCACCCTTTCCCCGGGCGACTAGGCGTGTTATGAATTCAGGCTGAGTCCGGTCAGAGCGGCGTTGACCGCTTCGAGGGCCGAGGAATCGTCTTGGGGAACGAGCGAGAGGACCACCTGTTTGCGCGATTTCTCCGGGTAGATCGCCACGGCGAGTTTGTCACCCGCGCTTCCGGTCCTGCCCTCGGTCGGGACGTGGACCTGGAGCACCACGGTCCCGTCAGCCCGGTTCTCCGTGATCTGGGTCACCTCGGCCGTCGGGTTGTTGTTGTAGAACTTCGGGTTGCTTATCACACACCGAACGACCCGGAGTGCGCTGCTGGTGGCGCTGTCGAAGCCGTCCTCGGTCCTGAGGGTGCCGACGGTGACGACGGCCTGTCCCTCCCGTCCCGAATAGGTTTTCGTCATTGTGTTCGATTGGTGGATGAAGCCGTAGTTGATCGGCGAGGGGGTGAAACCTTGGATCTCTGGGTAGCTGAGGCCTCCCGGGGATGTGATGCGCCCGTCGGTCAGCACCCCTTGGGCGTCGTTTGTCGTTGTCGGGCAGTTGCTCTCCCCGCGCAGCACGTAACCCACCTTGACGCCCGCGTCGGAACTTCCCGAAGTATCCGTAGCAGGGGAAGTTCCGTCCTGTGAGGCAGAGGGGCTCGGCTGGCTCGTGGGCTGTGACCGGTTGTTCAGCAGGAACAGCAGACCGCCCCCGATGAGCATGGAGACGACCACTCCCATCGCTATCCACAGCACGGTGAGCCGGGATTTCTTGGGCGTCGAAATCGGCTGGGCTTGGGAAGGCGGGTAGCCGGACTGCTCGGTCTGCACCTGTGGCTGAACGGGTTGGGGGTCGGGTGGTGTGGCCGATGACACCGCTTGAAGGGTGGGTGGATTCTGCACGTGCACCGTCCAGCGGATGCCATCCCAGTAGCGTTTGCGATGGGGGTTCTGGGGGTCCGGATACCAACCTGGGGGAGCAGCCATGGGGTCCATGTTAGATACTGCCCGGGAAGTCCACGACGGGCGTTCCACCATCAGATTTTCAGGCTCGCCCCAAGGAGTCCAGGCTCTTCTTGACCATCTCCTGTCGGGTGGAGTCGCCGATGGGTGCCTGGGTGTGGAAGAGAGTGACCGTGTTGGCGTCCCCTTGATCGAGGATGACCACCACCGCCTCGTCGCCGAGCACGTCGTAGTAGCCGGGTTCGTTCCAGAAGTTGGCTCTGATCAGCCATCCCTCCACCCCGTCAGCGGTGCGGAACGACTTGTCCTCCAGCGTCTCGACCCGTTCCAGGTGGCTGTAGTAGTAGGAGGTTGACAGACAGCTGATCAGTTGTTTGGCGGCGGTCCTGGTGTCGGCGCTGTAGCCCGTCTTTGACAGCTGTCCGATCGCGGTCACGGCCACCCAGTTTCCCGTCACTACGTTGTCCTGACCGGAGCGTTCCGAAGCAAAGTCGATGAAGTTGCCCCGGTTGGTTCTCCAACCGGAAACCCCCTGGTACCTGATGCCTCCGGAGGAGAACCAGTTGTTCTGTGGATCCGGGGTGGATGTGTTGCGGACTATTGGGCACGCGGTGGGACGGCCCTGGCCATCGGACGGCTGGGGGGAGGTCGGGGTCTCGGATGGTGCGGTCTCATCCCACTGGCGGCCGGTTGGGCGGGACGAGTTGTTGTCAGTGGGGGAACTCCAGGGGTTGCTCCTCCAGGGTTGCCAGAGAATCACGGAAACCACGATCAGCAGCGTGAGCGCACATGCGCCGAGAATCCAGGCGTTGCTCCGGGCCGCAGAACGCCTGTCGGTCCTTTCCCCGAAGGATTCCACCCAGGCCTCGCCGTTCCAGTAACGGGGGGTGTCGGAACCATCGGGATCGGGATACCAGCCGGGCGTTGCCATGAAACCCATTATGGGGGTCCAGTCGAGCACGACCTTTGGGGGCTTCCGGCAGGTTTCATCACATGAAACAGCTCGGACTGCGGCACACTAGTGCCATGGACAGGCAGACAGAGTTCGTGCTGCGCTCAATGGAGGAACGGGACATTCGTTTCGTACGTCTCTGGTTCACCGATGTGCTGGGGTCGTTGAAGTCGGTGGCCATCGCCCCTGCAGAGGTCGAGGGAGCCATAGCGGAGGGGGTCGGTTTCGACGGCTCGGCCATCGAGGGATTCGCCCGGGTCTATGAATCCGACATGGTCGTCCATCCGGACCCGTCGACCTTCCAGGTGCTGCCGTGGCGGCAGACGGAACGCGGCACGGCCAGGATGCTGTGCGACATCCAGCTGCCTGACGGTACCCCGAGTTTCGCGGATCCCCGTCACGTGCTTAAACGCGCGCTGAAGAAGGCCGCCGACATGGGGCTCACCTTCTACATCCACCCGGAGATCGAGTTCTTCCTGCTCGGTCAGCTCAACCCGCCGGCTCCTCTCGACGACGGCGGCTATTTCGACCACACCACCCTCGGCGACGGAACCGATTTCAGGCGCGACGCCATCACGATGCTGGAGCAGATGGGGATTTCCGTGGAGTTCAGCCACCATGAGGGATCACCGGGGCAGCACGAGATCGACCTTCGCTACGCGGATGCCCTGACCATGGCGGACAACATCATGACCTTCCGGGTCGTCATCCGGGAGGTTGCCGTTTCCCAGGGCATCCATGCCACGTTCATGCCGAAACCTTTCACGGAACACGCCGGATCCGGCATGCACACCCACATGTCACTGTTCGAAGGGGACACCAACGTCTTCCACGACGGTGCCGACGAGTACCGGTTGTCGAAGACGGCCCGGCAGTTCGTCGCGGGGCTGCTGAGACACGCCCCGGAGATCACCGCTGTGACCAACCAATGGGTCAACTCCTACAAACGCCTCATGGGCGGTTCGGAGGCGCCCACCTGCGCCTGCTGGGGCCGGGCCAACCGGTCCGCGCTGATCCGGGTACCGCAGTTCTCTCCGGGCAAGGCGAGCTCGGCCCGCATTGAATACCGCGCCCCAGACCCGGCCTGCAATCCCTACCTGGCCTTCGCGCTCATGCTGAACGCCGGGCTCGCGGGGATCGAGAACGAATACCCGCTGCCGGAGGAAACCGAGGACGCCGTGTGGCGGCTGACCGAGAAGGAACGCCGGTCGATGGGAATCAAATCCCTGCCGCGCAGCCTCGACGAGGCGCTGCGGGTGATGGAGGGTTCGGAACTCGCGGCAGAAACTCTCGGAGAACATGTCTTCGACTACTTCATGCGAAACAAACGCGCTGAGTTTGAGGCCTACCGCAGGCAGGTCACCCCGTGGGAGGTCGCACGGCACATCAGGGTGCTGTGAGGGGGAACGCTGCCGCCACCCGCTCCGCCTGGGAACCGGATATCTTCACCTCGGCCTCTGCCCAGCAGAGCCGTCCGGTGGCCAGACCCAAGAGGGTGGAGGGTTCCATCTCCACCACGTTCGGGGGCGTCCCTCGGGTGTGTTTCGGGCCATCCCCGAAACTCACCTGAACCGCGGCCCAAGGTGGGACCCGTACTTCGATCGCGGCCCCCGGATGGAGATCGCCCAGCCGTGCGCAGAAAGCGCGACAACAGGCGGCCGTCAAGGTTCGGCCCAGAGCCAGGCCGTGTTTCCCTGCGGAATCTGCTGCGCGCAGCAGCACCCGTGTCAGGTTCGGGGTGCGTCGGCTCAACTCGCCCTCGAGCGCCAGGCCCAGGACGGTGGCCTCGGCGGGGTCAATGGCGGCCAGGCATTCGCGGAGATCCCGCAGCTCTGCGATGGTCTTCTCGTCAGCGCTGAACATGCGGCAATCCTAAAGGCCGCGTCAACGGAAACCGGTGTGGCGCGGGCCGTTAGGGTGGAAACGTGAACAGGGTCAGCACCAAGGTGGGTGAGTTCGCGCGGCGAGGTTTCGAGTCCCCCAGCAACGCCGCACGGGTGTGGCAGGACTGGTGTGCACAGCTGGGAACCGAACCGCCGGTGCCCTTGCAGGCATTCACCCGGGCCGCCGACCGGGACCAGGCCCTGGAATGTCTGGCGGGCATCGGGGAACGGGAACCTGCTCTGCTCCCACGAATAGCGGCGGACCCGAGGTGGCTGGACCGGGTGCTGCTCGTGCTGGGAGGATCCTCTGTGCTCGCGCGGTTCTTGGTGAAGAACCCTCTGGAGCTTGAGGCACTCGCATCCGAACCCGGGCCGCGGAGGGCAGGCTGGCGGGACTACATCCGCGGGCGTGCCGCGAACGACTCCGGACAGATTGACACGAACCTGCTTCGCCGGGCGAACCACGCCGCCCTGGTGCAGGTGGCGGCCAGGGACCTGGCCAGCGAGGACCCCATAGCCCTGGTCGATGACATCGCCTCCGAACTGAGTCACCTGGCCGATGCCATCCTTGAATGCGCCCTTGAGTGCGCGCGGGCCGAAGTGCCCGGATCCTCCGCGGTGCGGATCGCGGTGGTGACAATGGGGAAGGCCGGGGCTGAGGAACTCAACTACATCTCGGACGTCGACGTGATTCACATTGCCGAACCCGCCGAGGGGGTTGATCACGAGGAGGCCATGCGGGTGGGGGCGAGGGTCGTCGCCGCCATGGCCCGGATCTGTTCGGCACACACATCTGAGGGCACCATATGGCCGGTCGACGCCGCCCTGCGCCCCGAGGGCAACGCCGGTCCCCTGGTGCGCAGCCTCGCTTCCTGCGCCACCTACTACGGCAAGTGGGCGAAGAACTGGGAATTCCAGGCCCTCCTGAAGGCGCGTCCCGCGGCGGGGGACCGGGAACTGGGGCAGGCCTTCTGCGACATGGTGTCCCCGCTTGTGTGGGAGGCGGCGCAGCGTCCGGGATTCCTGCCGGACGTGCGTGCCATGAGGAACCGGGTCATCTCCCTGATCCCCGCCAAGGAGGCTGACCGGGAAATCAAACTCGGTGTCGGGGGGCTGCGGGACACCGAGTTCACGGTGCAACTACTGCAGCTCGTTCACGGCCGGGGAGACGAACGGGTGCGTGTCCGCGGTACCTTTGCGGCGCTGCGTTCCCTGGTCGCCTTCGGCTACATAGGGCGCGATGACGGCGCCGATATGGGCAGGGCCTACCGGTTCCAGCGGGTGCTGGAACATCGGGTTCAGCTCCGCAGGCTGCGTCGCACCCACTTGGTGCCGGACGACGAGCCAGGCTGGGTTTATCTGGCCCGCACCACCGGTAAAACTCCCGACGAGGTCAAGGACATGTGGCGCGGTAGCACCCGCGCGGTGGAGAAACTGCAGCAACGCATCTTCTTCTCCCCACTGCTCGACGCGGTTTCCGCCATTCCCACTGCGGAGCTGCGGCTTTCAACGGACGCCGCTAAGGAACGCCTGCGGGTACTCGGTTTCGAGGACGCCCACGCCGCCCTGGGACATATCCAGGCCTTGACGAACGGCTCGACCAGGGCGGTCGAGATCCAGCGGCAGCTCATGCCCGCCATGCTGGGCTGGTTCGCCGAAGGCCCGAACCCCGATTATGGTCTGCTCGCCTTCCGGCAGCTCTCCGAAGCGCTGGGAACCAGCTCCTGGTATCTGCGGGCGCTGCGTGACGAGGGGTGGATGGCGCAGCGACTGGCGCGTATCGCATCCTCCAGTCGTTACGTGGTCAATCTGCTGATGCGGGCTCCCGAGATGGTGCAGATGCTCGCCAGTAGCGAGAACCTGGAACTCCGGCCGCGTGAACTGCTCGCTCGGTCCATGAGCCGGGACATCGGGCGTGCCTCGGACAAGGCCGCCGCGGTGGCGTCGGTTCGGGCGCTGCGCCGCTCCGAATTGTGTCGGATAGCGCTGGCCGACGTGTTGGGCGCCGCGGACGTCACCACGGTGGGACTGGCGCTCAGCGACCTCGCGGGAGCCACCCTGGATGCGGCGCTCGAACTCGCCCGACGGGAGGTGGAAGCGCCGCCCGTCGGGGTGATCGGCATGGGGCGTTGGAGTGGGTACGAACTCGGTTACGCCTCCGACGCGGACGCGATGTTCGTCATTCCCGACGGCTCCGGGCCCGAGGAACAGGCGGCGGCCACCAGGCTCGTCCGCCTGGCGTGTGATCTCGTCGGAAATCCCGGACCCGACCCTGCGATGGTGGTGGACACCGGTTTGCGCCCCGAGGGGAAGGGTGGACCGCTCGTGCGAACCGTGTCCTCCTACCTCACTTACTACGCGAAGTGGTCCTCCGTCTGGGAGGCTCAGGCCCTGCTACGGGCCCGTCCTGCGGCGGGGGAGCAGGAACTGGCCTCCGCCGTGCTCGGGGAGCTGGGGGGGCTGCGCTACCCGGACGGAGGGCTCACCACCGCGCAGGTGGTGGAGATCCGCCGGTTGAAGTCGCGGATGGAAACTGAACGCATTCCCCGCGGCATGGACAAGGAGCATCACCTCAAACTCGGTTCCGGTGGCCTGTCGGATGTGGAGTGGGCCGTGCAACTGCTTCAGCTGAAGCACGCCGGGGCCCGGCCCGTGTTGCGTACGTCCTCCACCCTCCAGGCCATTGATGCAGCAGAGGGACTCGAGCTGCTGAGCGCCGAACAGGCCACCGACCTGAGACAGGGGTGGTTGCACGTCAGCCGGGTGCGTAACGCCATCATGCTGGTGCGGGGCCGGCCCGGTGACGCCCTTCCTGTCGACTACCGGGAACAGTCGGCCGTAGCTGAGCTGGCCGGATACGGGCCGGGCCAGCGCTCCAGGCTCGTCGACGACACGATCCGGGTCATGCGACGCGCGTCGCGAGTGGTAGACCGGGTGTTCTGGGACGAGGCGCCAGAGGAGTGACCGCGCGGCCCTGACCCGGATGCGATAGGGTGTTTCCGACGCATCCGGGGTCGGTGAAAGTCCGAACCGGCGGTGACAGTCCGCGACCCTCGCGGCCCTTCTCGAACGGGGCCAACAGGCTGATCCGGTGGAACTCCGGGACCGACAGTGAAAGTCTGGATGGGAGGAGCGCGTCGACGGTTCACACCTACAGGGTGTGGATGCTGTACGTGCACCCCGGGCCGAGGAAGGACCGGGGTTTTCTTGACCGAGCAACAAACGCGACGTGCCCGGCTCGTCGCCCGAGCCGGGCTGTGGTCCGCCTATCCTGCCCGCTCCCGGCCGGTCTCCCTCGGTGCGCGTGTCCTGCCGCCTCTCGTGGCCGTGCTGGTGGTCCTGTTCGCCTGGTGGCTGCTCAGCCGGATCACTCCGGCGGTGTTGTTGCCGGATCCGGTGGCCGTGGTCTCTCGCGCCGCCCGCTGGGTGGGGTCCGGAATCGCGTGGCGTTACGTCGAACCAACCTTGGTGGCGGCGCTTCTAGGGTCCGCCCTGTCCATTGTTGTCGCCCTGCCGCTGGGATTCACGATCGCCCACTCACGGTTGCTCGGGGCCGTCGCCGAACCTTTCATAGCCTTTTCCCAGACGGTGCCGCTCGTAGCCATCGCACCGTTGCTGGTGCTGTGGATCGGCTATGGCACCTTCCCCGTCGCCGTACTCTGCTCGGTGATCGCGTTCTTCCCCATGGTCACCACCACCGTCGTGGGACTGCGAGGCCTGGACGTGCGCGTGATCGAAACCGCGTGGCTCGACGGGGCGGGTACCTGGCAACGCCTCATCCACGTCGAGGCACCGATGGCCGCTCCTGCCGTCCTGGCCGGGGTGCGTGGGGGAGTGGTGCTCTCCATGACCGGCGCGATCGTCGGTGAATTCGTCATGGGCGGCGAGGGACTCGGCGCTCTGCTCACCCAGTCACAGCAGGCAGTGGACACCGTCGGGGTTTTCACCGTGCTGGTCCTGCTGGCGATCATCGCGGCCGTTCTCGTGTCCCTGATGGGTCTCGCCGAGCGCGTCGCCAACCGAAACCTGCAAGGAGAACATTCATGAAACCGAACCGTCGCTCGTTCCTCCTCGGCGCCGCCCTTGGCGGGACGGTTCTCGCCGCCTGCTCTGGGCAGGCGACGCAACAGGCCACCACGAATGGGGAGGCCATCACGGTGGGACTCACCTACATTCCGAACATTCAGTTCAGTCCCTTCTACGTCGCCGATTCCGAGGGACTCTTTAAGGATGCCGGAATCAACCTGACTCTCAGACACCACGGAACCCAGGAGGGTCTGTTCACCGCTCTGACAGCGGGAGAAGAACAGGTGGTGTTCGCATCCAGCGATGAGGCCGTGGTCGCGGCCGCAGGGGGAATGCCGGAGCTGCGTACCTTCGCCACCTGCTACCAGCAGTACCCGGGGGTGATCCTCGGCTCCGGTGACATCGCGGATCTTTCCGGTCTTGCCGGGAAAACCTTGGGGGTGCAGGGACGGTACGGAGCGGGTTGGTACGCAACCCTCGCCGCGCTGGACCGCGCAGGTCTCGGCGAGGATCAGGTGGGCATCACTGAGATCGGGTGGACACAGGTTGCAGCACTGACCACCGGCAAGACGGATGCCGTCGTGGGGTTCAGCAACAACGAGGCCGTTCAGTTGGCGGCCGCCGGGTTCCCCTACAACCAGCTCGACGTGGTCGACAAGGAGAAACCGAACCTGGTGGGACCGGGGCTGATCACCCGGCAGGACGTTCTTCCACCCGAGCGGCTCAGTTTGATAGTGCATGCCGTTCTTGAGGCGGAGAACCGAATCCTGAGCGATCCCGGGCTGGCCCTCCGGGCCACCGAGGCACAGGTTCCCACTCTCGCCGAAGAAGAGCAGCGAAAACAGGCCGAAGCAGTCCTCGAGGCCACCAGCAAATTCTGGATCGGGCCGGATGGAAAGGCTTCGACCAAGGTCGAACGGGATGACTTCACTCGGATGGGTGAGTTCCTGAAGCGGGTGGGAATTATCGGCTCGGTCCCCGAGAGCATGGTTCTGGAAGTGGGGTGAAATCCCGTACTGTCTCCGACAGTTGTCGGCGGGGCCTGACGTGCTCTTGTCGTGAGTCTGTTGTGGGTTTCCAAATCTTTCTTCCTCGGCGCACGGCTGGTGTCACTACCACGGCATCTGAACCGGACCGGGTCGGTTCCTGGATGGGCTTTTCTCGTGGGAATGATTCCCGACAGCTTCTTTGGTTTCGAGATTGGCCCCGCCGCCACCGCAGGGACGACCGGAGCAACCGTCAAGTTGACCCTCACATTTTCGACGCAGGGGGTGCCGCTCGCGGGAGCCGGCCTACCTCTCGTGGTCGAATCCATTGTTGGTATGGGGCGTACCGCTTTGAACGTGACTGGGCAAGCTTTGGTACTCACGGTGATCGTCAAATGCGAGGGCATTGTGAATCGGACGACCTTTGGTGCCGAGCTCAGCCTTGACGGTGCACAAGCCTGACGGAATCTGCCGATGCGGGACGGACGTGGCGAGAATCGCGATGGGCCATCTCGATGTGGCCTCCATGTTGTGACTGGTTGGCGTTGCATCCACCACGTCGGGAACATAGGGTGCAAACCATTTGGGGTGACACGGTCCGCGCGGTTCGGCGGAGATGCTCTCGGTTGTGGGTTGGTCTCTCTCCTGTGCGCTCAGCCAGCGAGCATGGTGTTCAGTTCTGGCCCCGGAGTATGCACGACCGTCACGGCCGCAATGTTCTCGGGGCCCGGTACGGCACTGCCGGGCAGGGCAACCGCACCCGCTCCCCACGCGACTCCTCGGACAAGCGCTGTCACCGGATCAAAACCAGTGGTGAGAGCGCTGAGGACACCCGCCAGTAGGCAGTCACCGGCGCCCACCGTGGAACGTGGTTCCGCGACGGTGGCCCTGGCGTGGTGAACGATGCTGGCGTCCACCCACAGTGCACCGTCGGCTCCCAGACTCACCACGACGACTCCCACTCCGCCCACGACCAGTTCACGAGCGGCGTCGACCACGGCTCGGAGGGTGACAAGCTCGCGGCCCGCCAACTCGGAAAGCTCCTCCCTGTTCGGTTTGATCAGCCACGGCCTGGCCGCCACGGCGGTGGCCAACGGGGCTCCCGACGTGTCTACGACGACCCTGCCGGGGTGTCGAGCGATCATCCTGGTCAGAAACGAGTCATCCGTGCCCGGCGGCAGACTGCCGCACAGAACCACTGGACCAGACGTCGCGTCCACGGCTTCCACCAATCGTTCCAGCTCCTCGGGCGACAGATCGGGACCGGGCTCGTTCACCTTGGTGGTGACCCCCGCAGGGTCGACGATGGTCGTGTTCGTCCGTGTGTTCCCCGCGATGGGGACGGTATCGAAGGGAATCTCTGCCTCCTGCAGCAGGCTGGCCAGCAGTTCACCATTCGACCCTCCGAGCGGCACTATGGCGCGGGCGGGATGGCCGTTGCGGACCAAGGCCCGGGCTACGTTCACCCCCTTGCCTCCCGGGTCGATGCGGCTGCTGGTGGCTCGGTTCACCTCTCCCGGCCGCAGTTTCCTCACCAGCATCGTGCGATCGATACTCGGGTTTGGTGTCAGGGTGACTATCATGCACGAATCACCTCCATGATCGAACCTTGACCATTGGGGACCACCGATGACGCGGTGGCGGATGGTCAGAGCCGGTTCCTGTGCAGTCGGGACGGCCACCACACCGCGGGGCCGATGTCTTGGACCAGGGCGGGCACCAGCAGGGTGCGCACGACGAAGGTGTCCAGTAGCACCCCGAAGGAGACGATGAAGGCGATCTGCAACAGGAACAGGATCGGAAGGACGGCCAGGGCGGCGAAGGTTGCCGCCAGCACCAGGCCGGCCGAGGTGATGACCCCGCCCGTGACCGCCAAACCACGCGACATGCCCTCGCGTGTTCCGTGCTTCAGCGCCTCCTCACGCACCCGGGTCATGAGGAAGATGTTGTAGTCGATGCCCAGGGCCACCAGGAAGACGAACCCGTACAGCGGTACCGACGGATCGGCTCCCGGAAGGTTCAGGACATGGTTGAATACGACAGCAGCCACCCCCATTGCGGTCCCGAAACTGAGGGCCGTGGTCGCCACCAGCAGCACGGGGGCCAGCAGGCTGCGCAACAGCAGGACGAGGATGGCCAGGATCACCGCGAGCACCAGCGGAATGATCAGGGCCCTGTCGTGTTGTGTGGTGGTCCGGGTGTCCAGATCGGTGGCGGTGGTGCCTCCGAGCCGTGCGGTCCCGGACAGATCCGCCCGCAGCCCGCGCACGGTTTCGATTGCTTCGTCGCTGTCGGCCGCGGCGGTCAGAGTGGCCAGCAACATGACCTCGCCGTCGTCCACAGTGGGAGCCGGGGGTGGCGTTCCCGGTCGTCCGACGGGCTGGATTCCCGCCGTCGTGACGGGAGCGGAGCCCGAGGGAGAGGCCTTCGAGACGACGCTGACGGAGGCCACACCGCCGTTGCCCAGCAGCTGGTTCGCCACCGATTGCAGGTTGTCCTCGGCCGTCAGGACATAGGTGGGCGAACCGGCCCCACCCGGGAAGTGACGCGACAACGCCTCCTGGCCGGTCCGGGCGTCGGAGGCCCCCAGCACGAAGCTGCTGACGGGAACTCCGTCCGCCTTGAGGGTGGGAACGAAGGCGGCGCCGATACCCAACAGGATGAAGCAGGCTATCCACACCGCACGGGGACGCTTCGAGACGAACCGACCGGTTTTCGCGTACACGCCGGTGTGGGTCTGTTCCTCATCCGTGCGGTCAGGATCGAAACGCGGCACCCGGGGCCAGTAGGAGGCCCGGCCCAGCAGGTGGGTGAGGCTCGGGAGCAGGGTCAGGGAAGCGAGCACCGCGAAGGCCACGCCTATGGCGGTCACCGGTCCCAGGGAACGATTGGACCCCAGATCGCTGAACAGCAGGCACAACAAGCCTGCGATCACGGTGCCGCCGGAGGCGAGGATCGGTTCCAGGACACCGCGCAGCGCGGCCCGTGTGGCCTCCGTCCTCGATTCGTGGCGCCGTAGCTCCTCCAGGTAGCGTGCGGTGTACAGCAGGGAGTAGTCCGTGGCCGCGCCTATCACCAGGATGAAGAGGATTCCCTGGGTCTGCCCCGTGATGGTCAGCACCTCCCATTTCGCCAGCCACCAGTTGGTCAAGAGCGCGACGGCGAGGGCGAACACGCTGGTCAACAACACCACCAACGGAAGGAGCACTGCGCGGTACACGACCACCAGGATCACCAGCACCAGGCCGAGGGCCACGAGCAGCAGCAGGCCGTCGATGCCGCTGAAGGCCCGCGAAAGGTCGCTGGTGAATCCTGCTGGACCCGTGACGTGGAAGTCCAATCCCCCGAGGTCGTGTGCCGCGATCACATCTCGGACGGAGTTGACGGTCCTGGAGACGTTTGCCGTCGCGTCCACTCCTACGAAGACCTGGACTGCCATGGAGTCCTCGGATGTGATTGGCGGCGAAACCGCGGCGATGCCCTCAACGGATCCCAGGTCCTGCCCGAGGGCCACCACGGCCTGTTTCTGGGTCTCCGTCAGAGGGTTCTCCCCGGTGAACACGGCGATGGCGGGGATCTGATCGTTGCCCACGAAATCGCGATACCTCTGCCCGACGACGGTTGCTTCCGCGCTGGTCGGAAGGAAACTCGCCTGGTCGTTGCGCGCGACCTCGCTGACCTTCCCGAAGAATGGCCCGCCGATCCCGCCGGCCAGCAGCCAGCACAGGATCAGAGCGATTGGCGTGACGAAACGAGCCGTTCGGGTCTTCATGGGAACGAGCCTACGGCTCCCGGGGGATCAAAGGGCGTAGTAGAGCTCGAATTCGTGTGGATGTGGCCGAATGGCAATGGCCTGGATCTCCGCGCGCTTGAGCCCCACCCAGGTTGTGATCAGGTCGGGGGTGAAGACGTCTCCCTCAGTGAGGAAGTCGTGGTCGTCCTCCAGGGCCTCCAGCGCCTGGTCCAGGCTGTCGGGGAGCTTGTCGATGTCGAAGTACTCCTCGGGAGCCAGCTCGTAGAGGTCCTTGTCAATGGGGGTGGGGGGCTCGATGCGGTTCTGGACGCCGTCGAGTCCTGCCAGCAGGATGGCGGCGAAAGCCAGATAGGGGTTGCTCGACGGATCCGGGCAGCGGAACTCGATGCGCTTGGCCTTCGGGTTGGAACCGGTGATCGGGATGCGGATGCAGGCGGAGCGGTTGCGCTGCGAGTACACCAGGTTGACGGGGGCCTCGAAACCAGGAACCAAGCGGTGGAAGGAGTTGACGCTCGGGTTGGTGAAGGCCAGCAGCGCGGGCGCGTGTTTGAGGATGCCGCCGATGTACCAGCGGGCCATGTCCGACAGACCCGCGTAGCCGTTTTCGTCGTAGAACAAAGGCTTCCCGTTGCTCCACAGCGAGGAGTGGACGTGCATCCCGGAACCGTTGTCCCCGAAGATCGGTTTCGGCATGAAGGTGGCGGTCTTGCCTGCCTCCCAGGCGGTGTTCTTGACGAGGTACTTGAACTTCATCACGTCGTCGGCGGATTTCAGCATGGTGTCGAACCGCCAGTTGATCTCGGCCTGACCGGCGGTGCCGCACTCGTGGTGGGCGCGTTCGACCACCAGGCCCGCATTCTCCATGTGGCGGACGATGTCGTCGCGCAGGTCACCGAAGTGATCGACGGGGGCTACGGGGAAGTAGCCGCCCTTGTACTTGACCTTGTAACCCCGGTTGCCGCCGTCCTGCACGCGACCGGAGTTCCAGGCCCCCGCCTCGGAGTCGATGTGGTAGTAGGAGGCGTTGGGGGTGGAGTCGAAGCGGATGTCGTCGAAGACGTAGAACTCGGCCTCGGGGGCGAAGAAGGCAGTCTCCGCGATGCCCGTGGAGATCAGGTAGGTCTCGGCCTTGCGGGCGATGTTGCGCGGGTCGCGGGAATAGGGCTCCTTCGTGAGGGGATCGTGAACGAAGAAGTTGATGTTCAGGGTTTTCGACCTGCGGAACGGGTCGATGAAGGCGCTGGTCGGATCCGGGAGCAGTGCCATGTCCGATTCGTGGATCTTCTGGAAACCGGCGATTGAGGAACCGTCGAAACTCAGGCCATCGGTGAAGACCTCGGGGCCGAAGGAGCCGGCCGGGACGGTGAAGTGCTGCATCACACCCGGCAGGTCGCAGAAGCGGCAGTCGATGGTCTCGATGCCCTCCTCCTTGACGAAGGCCAGGAGCTCCTCGGCGCTTGTGAACATGAACCCTCCAGTTGACTTGTGAACTGGGACCACCCTAGGGGGCCCAGATTGCCCAGATCTTCCGTCATCGTAACGGTGGTGTTACACCGCGCAGAGTTGGCATGGCCGCTCCATGTCAGGAATCGTCCTGGTGACAGGGGTGACGTCAGCATTCACAACGGGTTCCTGCGCAGTGATCCCGTGATGTAGTGCTGGAGCACGGGTCCGATCAGGTCGGCGACCTCGTCGGTGGAAAGGCTTGCCAGCGGTTCGATGCCTACGATGTGGCGTGCGATCACCAAGCCGGCCATCTGGGATCCGATCAGGGAGGCCCGGAGTCGCCGTTCCGGTTCGGGGCCTTTGATGTGGGAGAGGAATCTGTTGAGCAGGGAGCGTGTGACGAATTCGCGCAGCATACCCTCGTGGCCCACCAGGACCCGCCGCACCACCGCCTTCAGGGCGGGGGCAGCGGGTGAGGTCCAGACCTTGTCAGCGGCGCGCACCAGCTGCCTTCCCCAGTCCTCGGGTGATTCCGAGACGACCAATGCCTCCAACTGCTCCGGGTGGATGGCGGCGTTCAGCACCGCCTGGAACAGGCCCTCCTTCGAACCGAAGTAGTGATGGATCAGGGCGGCGTCGACCCCGGCCTCCTTGGCGATGGCGCGGGTGCTGACCGTCTCGAAGGACCGGGATGCGAACAACCTCGCGGCCGCCTGCTGGATGCGCAGCTTGGTGCGTTCCGATTTCGAACCCCCGGGCAAGCGATCACCTCGTCTTTCTCGGCATGGAGGCCGCGGCGATGAGCAGGGCGGCGACGATCACCCCGGCCAGGGCGGCGAACCGCCACCAGCTGTCCGAGCCTAGCTCCGGATTGGCCAGCACGTCGCGCACGACATCGACCGCCCATGTCATCGGCAGCCAGTTCGCGATGGCCTCCAAAGCTTCCGGGAGCTGCTCCTTCGGGACGAGCAGGCCGCAGAGAAACACCTGCGGGGTGATGAAGACCGGCATGAACTGTACTGCCTGGAACTCGGTCCGGGCGAAGGCCGAGGCCAGCAGGCCGAAGGCCACCCCGATCACCGCGCCCAGGAAGGACAGCAGGAGAAGGGCCCAGGCCGGGCCGGTCAGCTCGATTCCCAGCGGCCCCAGCAGCAGGATCACCAGGATGCTGCTCTGCAGCACCGCGAGCAGGCCGAACACGCAGGCGTAGGAGACCAGCAGGTTCAAGCGCGTCAGGGGAGTGGTGAAGATTCGTTCCAGGGTCCCGGAGGCGCGCTCCCGGAGCATGATCACCGAGGTGACGATGAACATCATGAACATCGGCAACACGGCCAGCATGATCGGGCCGGTCGTGTCGAAGACGCGGGATTGCCCGGGTGGTGTCGGCAGGTCGTAGAAGACGTAATAGAGCAGGGTCAACAGCAGGGGCGGGATCAGGAGGATCAGGGCGATGGCGCGCGGGTCGCCCTTCAGTTGCGCGGCGATCCGGGCCACCGTGGCGAACGGTACCGAACGTGCGACGGCCTGGGTACTCATCATGCCGCCTCCTCGATCAGGGCCACGAAAGCATCCTCCGGAGTGCTGGTCTCCGTTCTGCGCTGGAGAACTGCCACGGGTTCGTGGGCCAGGAACCATCCGTCCCGCATGAACAACACGGAATCGCAGCGGGTCGCCTCGTCCATGACGTGACTGGACACCAGCAGCGTGGTTCCCCGGTCGGCCAAGTCGCGGAACAATTCCCACAAGGCCTGCCTGGTCAGGGGGTCCAGACCCACCGTCGGTTCATCGAGGATCAACACCTCCGGATCACCCACCAGTGCGCAGGCCAGGGAGGCCCTGCTCGCCTGCCCCCCGGACAGCTGATCAATGCGGCGGTGCTCCAGGCCGTCCAGCTGCACCCTTTCGATGGCCCGGCGCGCCGAGTCACGTCCGGCTCCCAGCAGGCGCGCGAAATACGTGGTGTTGGCCAGCAGGGATGCATCGGTGTAGATGCTCACGGCCTGCGAGGTGTAGGCCACCCGTCGGCGCAACCTCGGATGCCCGGCCGGCAGGCCCAGCAGCGTCGCCGAGCCCGCGGTGATGCGTTGCACCCCCATGAGGGTGCGCATCAGGGTGGTCTTCCCGCAACCCGAGGGGCCCAGCAGCCCCGTGACGGAACCGCGGGGCAGGGAGAAGGAGACTTCGTGGAGGATCTCGTTGCGGCCGCGCCTGACGACGAGACCGGACACGGAGACGGCCACTTCATCAATTGATGAGTTCATCATATGATGAATTATACATGCGTCGGTTCGGATGGCCGATGGGTGCGAGAAGCGATCCGCCGGCCTGTGCAGGATCGGTGGGCCGGAGTCGATGGCAGCGGTTGGTGACGGTGACGCTCAACCGACTTCGGTCATACGAGTCCCGGGACGCGGTCACTGTGGTTTCGACACGGCCAGCTTGCGTAGTGAGCAGCCCGGCTCAACCACTCTCCACCTTTGTGCTCTGATGGGGGGATTGTGTTGGCCGATGACTTACCTGCGGATGAGTTTCCCGGTTGCAATTGCTTCCGGTCGTTCCTGTTTAAGTCTTTCGGGAAACTGAGCTGGCTCAGTGGCGCTGAAATATTCAATAAAAGATGTGTGGGGAGAACCCTGTCGGCGTCTCTTGACCGACGTCGAGACGGCGACGTAGTGTGGTGCGAACTGGGCGCTTCATAGTCGATGAGCCCATTCGTAACCTTGCAGATCGGAGATCGAAAATGAAGTCGATTCCCCTCCGTAGTCCTCAGGCTCGTCTCAGTGGTGCTGGTGCTCCTGATGGTGGCACTTCCTGCTCATGCGGATTCTGACAGCAGCACGCCTATGCCTGCCTCGGTATCCACCACGCTGGTGAAGGACCCTGCGGAGATCGCTAACACCCTACGGAAGAGCGATGCCCTGATGGCGACCTTCGAGAATGCTCCCAGCGAAGAGGTCACCACTCAGTGGCTTGAGACCTTCGCATTCGTCATGACCCGCGATCAGGCGCAGCGGTTCGTAGAGGTCACCGCCGGCAAGCACTTCGAGGTTATCGGCACCCAGGATGACGGACAACCCTCGGTGGCGCTGGTTGACGGCGCGCCCAGGAGCGAATCCGACGCGGAGTCCTGCTGCAGGTGCTGGAAAGCGCGTGTGGCCTTCTGGGCCTGGTGGGCCGGAACGAACCTCCTCTGTGTTGGTGCCACAGGTGCTGCTGGAGTCGTTTCCGGCCCCTGCGGCGTGATCGCGGGAGTCGTGTGCAGCGGTGTGTTTCACGAGATCGGGAATCTGCCGGACTTCGACAACGCCTGCACGTGATCGCAATGAGACGTTTCATCATTAGTCCGACAGGTCTTGGTGTCTTCACGGCGTTGATCATCGGGCTTTACCTGTGGATCTCAACGGTACTGAGGCCTGATTTTGTACTGCCATGGTGGCGGATCATGATTGACCCGATTCCCATCGCGCTGGCAGTTGGAATCGGAACACACCTGCGTGACAAATATTATGATCCCGGGAAGTCAGTCGATGCTGAAAAGAATCCGAAGACCGGGGATGATGACTGACTCATCGCCGCAGACACGTCACCGGTTCGGGACGGCATCACGAAGCGTCAAGCGATTCCTTCTGTTTCTGGTGACGAGAGCCTCGTCGCGGGGCTTCCCCGCGGGGAGTGCGGAAGCCTGGCCAGGTGCATGTGGAATTGAGGGATGCAGGAGCCGGCCAGCAACGAGGTGGGCCGGTCCTGTGAGGTCAGGGTTTGGCGACCGTGATGGTCCATCCCGCCTCGCCAACGCGTTCGAAGGCCGTCACTGGATAGCCATTCTCGGCAGCCCAGCGTGGAATTGCCTCTGTGGCCTGGGTGCAGTCGAAGTTGATCCGTAGCTGATCGCCGCTGGGGATTTTCTCGATGGCAATCTTGGCCTCTGCTAAGGGGAACGGGCAGACCTCGCCCGCGGTCTCCAACGTATGAATGGTGGACATGATTCTCCTTGTGGTGGGTTGTCAGATTGTTGTACTTGCAGTGGCGGGAGAGGAAACATCAGATGCCAGCGTTTTCTGGCGTGGCCTGAGGAACAGCTTCGCTGCTACCCCGACTCCGGCGAAGAATCCAGCGAAGGAGAGAAAACCGTTGAGACTGAGCTCGGCTGAACCAACGAGGGAACCTCCGATGGTGCACCCGCCCGCCAGGCTTGCTCCGATGCCCATAGCCAGTCCACCGAGCAGCGCCTTGACCAGGGTGCCGGTATCCGGGACGCGGAGCCGAAACTCTCCGGAAGCTTTCGCGGCGATGTAGGAACCGATGATGATGCCCACCACCAGCAGTGTTCCCCAGTTGGTCAGTTCGGACAGGTCTCCAGCGATGAGCCCGTGGGCAAGGTTTGCTGAGGGAGTGGTGATCCCCAAACCGGATTCTCGCCCAGTCGAGTAGCTCAATGGATACGCCAAAGTTGCGATTGCTCCGATGAGTGTTGCCGAAACGAATGGATGCCATGGCTTCTCGAACAGCAGATGAGCCAGGCCGGTTCGTAGCGGGGGCAAGGAAGCGACCTTCAGATTCCGCTCTGCGCGGAGATGTCGCCATGTGAGCCATGAGACGCCTCCGGTCAAGGCGAACACGAAGAGCCACGGAGTCACATCGAGGGCTCCGTACAGGGTGGTCAAGCCGGTGTTGTTCGCGTTCTGAAGTCCATCGTTGACGGGGCGCAGGACACCCTTTTTCATCATGGCAGCCGAGACTGCGTAGGTGATCAGGGCCAGCCAGGAACCGATCAACCCTTCCCCGGCGCGATAGTAGGTTCCGGTGGCGCAACCACCGGCGAGGATGATTCCAGCTCCGAAGATCAGGGAGCCGATCGTGGTTGCCAGGGGAGTCAGCGGGGTGTCGGAGTTCTTCACCAGGTCGAACTGCAACAGGGTGAAGAAACCGATGGATGACACTGCGATGGCGATCAAATATGCGGTGAGCCAGCGAGTGCGACCCGAGGTCCAGACCTCACGGAAGGCGCCGGTGACGCAAAAACGGCCGCGTTGGAGAATGAAGCCCAGCAGTGCTCCCAGGAGCAACCCGGAGCCATGGGTGATGAGTGTAGACATGTTCATTCCTGAATCGGGAAAAGTTCTGGGGTCGCCTGAGAAGGCGGCGAATCAAGGAAAAGGCCTCAAATCCTTGAGACCGACCGAGGACGAGACAACGTCAGTAGTGACAGGTCATAGCGGCGGTGCGCTGAAGATCCAGGTGCAGACGCACGGTCAGGAGGAAACCGGTGACAGCACCGGGTCCGAACGTGGACCGGTTCATCGTGGCTCCTCCTTTCTGACCCTGACCCACTTTAGGGCATATCGGCCGTTTGCGGGCTCGCCTCGGGATGGTGTGTCGATACTGGTGCCCTCATCCTTTCGGCGAATACAGTGAGCTGCGATGAGTAAAACCCTGCTGTTTACACCCGATACCTTCGATTTCACTGAGGTCACCCGCTGCATGGATGTGGCCCGCCGGCTTCCCGGGGTCTGGTGCGTCTTCGCGGATATTCGCAGCGCTTCTCGTCCCCGATCGAGAAAGCAGGGTTCGAGTACCGGGCTTTGACTCCTGAAATGACCGATTCCGAGATCGGCATGGCAATGGATCTCGATCAAGGGCGTGGTCTCCGCCATCCGTTCATGGTCCCGATGGTCCGGCGACGGGTGGTCAGCGAGCGGGCCCTGATCCAGAAGCAGAAGGCCGATGCAGTGGTGAGCGGCACCACGCTGAGCCAGCTGATATCCGCGCGTGCCGAGAAGGCATCGTTGCTCTACGTCAAGCCTTTCGCCTACTCGATGCCGCACATGGCACAGATGCGCCGCACTGGATTCCTGCCCAGAGAAACGACGGTGCAACGGCTCATCAGCGAGAGCGCCGCCCGGTTTTTCCGGAACCTTGTGGCGAGGCTGTTTCCGATGCCGAGGGGGTTGGCCGGCTGGGCTGGGGTGAGGTGTCACGCTCGCTGATTCATTTCGTCGAGGCCGGTGCCAACCTGGTTGCCTCCCCACCCGAGTTGATCCCGGCCTGGTGCGCTCTGCCCGAGAAGAAATACGTGGCAATGGGGCCGGTCTATGCCCAGCTGCAGGTACCGGTTGCGGAAGAGCTCCGGAACATCCGGGAACGTGGTCGTCTGGCTGTCCTGGTGGCGATGGGTAGTTCCGCGAATCGTGGACGTGTCGCACAGTGCCTCACGTACGGACGTCGAGATCATCTCCCCGAGCGCGGTCTACCTGTCGGACGCGGATCGTGAAACGCTGCCGGGCAACGTGCACGTCACCGGATGGATTCCGGCCCATCGTCTGGGAGATCTGGTGGACGTCGCGATAACGCACGGTGGGGAGGGAACGGTTCAGACCAGCTGCACCAGCGGCTGGCCTTTCATCGGGATCCCGCTGCAGCTGGAGCAGCGCTACGATGTCATGCGCTGCGTTGCATTCGGCAACGTTCGCCTGGTGAGCAGTAAGAAAGCATCGAGGACTGACTGGGTGAAGCTGGTCGTGCGTCAGCTCGCCGATCGAATGATGTGGGACGCCGCCGACCGGATGGCGGAATTGTGTGACGGGCTCGATGGCCCCGGGCGCTGCGCTGATGTGATACGGAATCACTTGAAGGGCCAGGGATAGGAATGAGGCTTCGTCTGCTAAAGGCCAGTGACACGTCTCGGGTCCTGGAAGCATTCGCGTCGGCTGATGACATGGCTCGGCAGGGGCGGGTTACAGATCGATTGGAAGCAGAGGCATACGTCGCAAGGTTGCTTGCTCCCGATGGTGCGCATCTGCCATTCGCAATGGTGGGGGATAATGATCTGCTGTTCGGGCTCGTTGCCCTGAGTGTCGATTCCGGGAATCGTAACGCGTGGTTCTGGTACTGGACCCATTCCGCGGCGCGGGGACGTGGCTGGACGGGCCGCGCGGCGGTTGCCGTTGCGAACTGGGCCCTGACGTCGGGCGGACTGCATCGTCTGGAGCTCGGACACCGGGTCAACAACCCCGCTTCCCGGGGAGTGGCGCTCGCTGCGGGATTCGTTCAGGAAGGCGTCGAACGGGAGAAATTCCTGATCGCCGGGCAACGAATCGATGTCGTGACCTATGGACGCCTGGCGAGCGATCCCATTCCGCGAACCGAACCGTTGCCGATCATTGCTGCTCCGCGCGGTGGGCGGACGTGACATCCACCGGTGCCCCCATGGGAGAAGAGAATCACTCGGCCGCCAGCAGCCAGGCTTCTTCCAGTTCGTCCTTGCGAGCCCGGGCGGCCCTCAGGTCCGCGTCCAGTGCAGCAAGCTTCTCGAAATCGGTCGCCGAGGCCGTCATGGCTTCGTGGATGCGTTCGATCTCGGATTCCACCTTGGAAAGCTGTGACTCCAGGCGTGCCAACTCCTTCTTCCGGGCGCGTTCAAGCGCGGCATCGGAGCGGGGCCTGTCCCCGGCCGGGGGAGCGGGTGTGGGGGAGGGGTTCCTCGTCCCGCGGCGACGTTTCAGGTATTCCTCCACCCCACCGGGCAGTAGAACGCAAGAACCGTCACCCAGCAGTGCCCACGAGGCGTCGGTGACGCGCTCCAGGAAATAACGGTCGTGGGAGACGACTATCAGGGTTCCCGGCCAGGTGTCGAGGTAGTCCTCGATCACCGTGAGGGTGTCGATGTCGAGGTCGTTGGTCGGTTCGTCGAGGAGCAGGACATTCGGTTCCTCGAGCAGCAGCCGGAGGAACTGGAGGCGGCGGCGTTCCCCGCCGGACAGGTCGCCGATGCGGGTGACCAGTTTGTCGCCGGTGAAACCGAACTCCTCGAGAAGGTTGCTGGCCGATGCCTCCCGGCCGGTCGCCAACTTCGTTGCCTGTTTCAGACGGGTGACGGACTGGAGCACGCGATCCTCGTCGTCCAGTTCCCCGACGCTCTGCGACAGGTAACCGACCCTGAGCGTGACGCCGCGCTTGATCTTCCCGCCCTGAGGGGCTCTCAGGCCGGCCAGCAGATCCAGCAGGGTGGTCTTGCCTGCGCCATTGACGCCCACCAGTCCGATACGGTCACCTGGCCCGATGGACCAGGTGAGCCGGTTCAGCAGCGTGCGGTTCTCGACGGCGTAGTCGACGTTGATCAGGTCGAAGACGTCCTTGCCGAGCCGTGAGGTCGCGAACTTCTCCAGGGCCAGCCGGTCACGTGGCGGGGGCACGTCGCCGATGAGGGCCTCGGCCGCCTCGATGCGGAACTTCGGTTTCGAGGTGCGGGCCGGGGCTCCTCGCCGCAACCACGCCAGCTCCTTGCGCGCCAGGTTCCTGCGGCGCGCTTCCGTGGCCGCGGCCTGTCGTTGCCGTTCCACCCGCGCCAGCACATACGCCGCGTAACCGCCGTCATAGGCATCCACCACGCCGTCGTGAACCTCCCAGATGCGGGTGCACACCGCATCCAGGAACCACCGGTCATGGCTGACAACCAGCATTGCGAGCCCCGCTGCGGTGCGGGAGCGCAGGTGGGCGGCGAGGAAGGCGATCGCCTCCACGTCGAGATGGTTGGTGGGCTCATCCAGCACGATCAGGTCGTGGTCGCCGAGCAGCACCTCGACCAGTCCGACCCTCCGCCGTTCGCCACCAGACAGGGTCTCGATGGGACGTTCCAGGTCCACACCGGCCAGCAGTGCCTCGACGATCTCCCGCCGATCCGCCCGGGCCGCATAGGTGTGGTCAGCGGCACCGTCCAGGACCACCTGCCGGATCGTCTCGCCGGGGGATCCGGCTTGATGCTGGGTCAGTACCCCGATGGAGGCGGAGTTGGAGATCGTCACCCGCCCAGAATCGGGGATCAGATCGCCCGTCAGGATGCGCAGCAGGGTGGTCTTCCCATCCCCGTTGCGGCCGACCACGCCGATCACCTCACCCGCCCCGACCCCGAGGCTCACTCCGTCCAGCAGCACACGAGTGCCGAAGGCGTGAGAGACGGATTCCAGATTGACCAGATTTGCCACGTCCGGAAAGCTACCAGTGAAAACCGGGGGATCGCGTCAACGGCCCCGGATCGCCTGCCGGGCCCCTTTCATGCCGCCCTTGCCGGTGGGCATGGGGCCCTTCGGCATGGGCAGCTTCGGACGCATCGCGTCTAGCGCCCGGAGCCGGTCCTCCACTTCGGTGATCTTTGAGGTGCTGAGGGCCTTGGGGAGTTTCTTGATCTCGTCGGCCAGCCGGTCGAGGGGAACCTGCCCGCCGCCCCTGCCGACCACGAAGGTGGTCACCTTCACACCGTAGGCGACCTGTTCGTGTTTCTTCTTCTCGGAGGCGAGCAAAGTCTTGAGGCTCTTGGGGTCTCCTTCACCGATCAGCACGAGGCCACCGGGACCGACGGCACGGTGCACCACGTTTGCGGAGTCGCGGTTGCGGGTGACCGCCACCGCGATGGTGCACTTCCACTTCTTCCCGAGCATGTTCAACGCCAGCTCGGCGGAGCCCGCCTGCCCCTCGTAGCGGCTGAAGGCTGCGCGTTTGACGCGCCGCGTGAACACCAGCAGTGCCACCAGCAGGCCGGTGGCGACGCCCAACAAGCCCCACATGATGGGCGAGTGCAGCACGAACCCGAGGATCAGGATGAGGGCGAACGGGAGGAGGCCAGCGGCGAGCAGGATCCACGGCAGCATCGGGTCCTGTTGTTTCGTGAGTTTGTAGGACTCCTTGATCTGGCGGATCTGACCCCAGTCAGCCGGGTTGCTGGAGTTCTTGCGGCGCAGTTTCTCGGCGCGGGCCTTCTCCCTCTGTCGCTGCTTCTGTTCCTTCTGTCGTTGGGCCAGTTCCTGGGCCCTCTCACTGCGTGCCATCACTTGCCACCAGCCTTCCGCGCGGCCTTCTTGCGTTCTTCCATGGCAGTCCTGTAAAGCCTGCCCGCCCGATAGGACGAGCGTACGAGGGGTCCGGAGAGCACGCCAGAATAACCGATCTGTTTCGCCTCCTCGGCGAGCTCGTCGAACTCTTCGGGAGGCACCCAGCGCGAAATCGGGTGCAGGGTTGCGTTCGGGCGCAGGTACTGGGTGATGGTGATCAGCTCGGTTCCCGCCTCGTACAGGTCCACCAGGGCCTGGGAGACCTCCTCACGGGTCTCGCCCATCCCCAGGATCAGGTTCGATTTCGTCACCAGCCCCGCGTCCCGGCTCATCCTCAGCACGTCGAGGGAACGGTCGTAGCGAAAGGCCGGGCGGATGCGCTTGAAGATCCGCGGCACGGTCTCCACGTTGTGGGCGAACACCTCGGGCCGGGCGTCCAGGACCTGACCCACCAGATCCGGCTCCGCGGAGAAATCCGGGGCCAACATTTCCACACCGACTCCGGGATTGACCGCATGGATCTGGCGGATGGTCTCGGCGTACAGCCAGGCGCCCTGGTCGGGCAGGTCGTCACGGCAGACCCCGGTGACGGTGGCGTAACGCAACCCCATCTTCTTCACGGACGCGGCGACGCGCATCGGCTCGGCCGGGTCATAACCCTCGGGTTTCGCGGAGGTGATCTGGCAGAAGTCGCAGCGCCGGGTGCACTGGTCACCGCCGATCAGGAAGGTGGATTCGCGATCCTCCCAACACTCGAAGATGTTGGGGCAGTTCGCCTCACGACAGACGGTGTGCAGCTCCGCTTTCTGGACGATCTGCTGCAGGTCCTTGTAGTTCGGGCCGGTACGGGCGGTGGTGCGGATCCAGTCGGGTTTGCGTTCGATCGGGGTCTCGGCGTTCTTGGCCTCGATGCGGAGCAGTCGACGTCCATCCGGATGTACAGCGGTCACCCGGGGGATGATACCTGCTGAAGTGCTGGTCGTGTGGTTCACAGAACCGTCCCGTGGGTTCGTGTGTATCGGTTCACCCGTGCTCGAAGGCCACCAGGTGTTCGCGGAGGTGGGGCTCCAGGTTGTGGGCAACCGCGGCGACATCCCAGTTCCCGGGCAGTTCCTCCGCCAGGGAGGTCACCCCGGCATCGCTGATGCCGCAGGGAACGATGTTTCCGAACGCCTCTCGGTTGGGGAGCACGTTGAGGGCGAAACCGTGCATCGTGGTTCGTCTGGCAACCCTGATCCCGATGGCGCAGATCTTGCGTTCTGGCCGGCCCCCGGAAGCGGGCAACCAGACCCCCGTTCTGCCACTCACGCGTCGCCCGTCCAGGCCGTAACCGGTCAGCAGATCGACGACGGCGTCCTCGAAACGCCGGATCGGATCCACCACGCCGACGCCATCGGGCAGGGGCAGGATCGGGTAACCGGTGAGCTGGCCGGGGCCGTGCCAGGTGATCTTCCCGCCCCGGTCCACGTCCACCACCGGGGTGCCGTCGAAGGGACGCTCCTCTGGCAGGGTGGCCCGTCCCGCCGTGTAGACGGGGTCGTGTTCCAGCAGGATCACGTGCCCGGGCCGTTTCCCGGCCGCGACCTCGGCGTGCACCTGACGCTGGTAATCCCACGATTCCCGGTAGTCGCTGCGGAAATGCTCGGTGCCCAGGCCGCGGTACTCGAAGGTCAACATCGCGGACATCGTAGCCTGGACGGCATTCCCGGATGTCGTCTCCCGCAGCGGGCAAGCGGGTAGATCAGAATGGCAGGCATGATCCGAACCGTTGAACATGACCGTTGCCCCGGCCTCCCGCCCTCCCGACACACCATGGATGAGAACTGCGGTGAGCCCGGCGGAAAGTGTGGGGTTATCACCCCGGCGGATGCTGGGACCGTCTTGGCCGCGACCGGCAGGTGACCGCGGTGGTGAAGCGACCCGAGAGACGCTACTTCTACGAAACCAACGGCGCCGCCATTTCCAAGGAGTCCTTCCGTATCGTCCGGGAGGGAGCCGATCTGACGGCTTTCACCCCCGAGGAGGCCCAGGTGGTGGTGCGCATGATCCACACCGCCGGTGATCTCGACCTGCCCCGGCACATCGTCTTCCATCCCGGCTTGGTGTCCGCCGCGCGCGGCGCCCTGCGCGGGGGAGCCCCGATCTTCGTTGACTCGAACATGATCAAGTCCGGCATCACCCGCAGGCGCCTTCCCGCCGACAACGAGGTGCGCTGCCTCCTGCGCGATCAACGGGCGGCAGTGCTGGCCGCTGAATGGGGAACCACCCGTTCCGCGGCAGCCGTGTCGCTGTGGGGCGATGACCTCGAGGGCGCGGTGGTCGCCATCGGGAACGCCCCGACTGCGCTGTTCCACCTCCTGGAAGTGATCGCCGATGGTGGGCCGCGTCCCGCGGCCATCATCGGTGTTCCCGTCGGTTTCGTCGGCTCGGCAGAGTCGAAGCAGGCCCTCGCGGATTCCGACTTCGGGGTGCCGTGGCTCGTGGTTCACGGGCATCGGGGGGGATCCGCGCTGGCCGCTTCGGCGATCAACGCCTTGGCGAGCGAGTCCGAGCTGTGACCGAGACCCTGTGGGCCTTCCGGTATTGGGGTCAGGCCGGGACCAGATGGACATGAAGACTCCCACTATCATCAGCTGTTCCCCGGCGCAGGCGGCTGCCTCCGGCAGGGTGTGGTCACTGCCCTTTGTTCCGGTAGTGTGAGGCCCGAAGCGTGGGTTAGTCACGAGGAACCCGGTGGAAATCCGGGACGGTCGCGCCACTGTGAGTCAATCCAGGCAAGTCAGGAACTCGTCCCACGCCCCGTCGCGGAACGCATGATTCCGCAGAAGGGATGTGTTTCGTCATGCACATCGCAGAGGGTTTTCTACCCCCGTTGCAGGCCGCTGCCTGGTTCGTGGCCGCGACGCCGTTCGTGGTCCACGGGGCCATGGCCGTCGTGAAACAGGTACGCAAGGATCCTGACTCCAAACTCCTGCTGGCTGCAGCCGGCGCCTTCACCTTCGCCCTGTCGGCGGTGAAACTGCCCTCGGTCACGGGTTCCTCCTCGCACCCGACCGGGACGGGGGCCGGGGCCGTGCTGTTCAAACCTCCGGTCCTGGCCTTCCTCGGGACCATCGTCCTGCTTTTCCAGGCGATCCTGCTGGCGCACGGAGGCCTCACGACCCTTGGGGCGAACGTGTTCTCCATGGCCATCGTGGGCCCGTGGTGTGGCTACCTGATGTGGGTGCTGTTCAAGAAGGTCAACAAGATGGTGGCGGTGTTCCTCGCCATGGCCGTCGCAGACCTCAGCACCTATGTCGTCACGAGCTTCCAGCTGGCCATCGCCTACCCGGGCACCGAAGGCAGCTTCGGGGCCACCCTGGTGAAGTTCATGTCCATCTTCGCCCTGACCCAGATTCCGCTGGCTCTCGCCGAGGGCGTTCTCGGCGTGTTCCTTTTCTCCTTCCTGACCAGGGTCGCATCGCCCGAGCTGTCGAAGCTCGGTGTGCTCTCCCGCAAGGACGTGGAGGCGGCGTCATGAAACTGAACAAGTGGGGAGTCATCGCGGGACTCGTCGCCTTGGTCCTGCTGTTCTGCATCCCGTTCTACACCGCGCCCGCTGAGTCCGAGTTCGGTGGCACCGATTCTGCCGTGACCGACATCCTGGAGGAGAACGGCACCGAGCCCTGGTTCCAACCCATCGCCCCACCCGCGGGTGGAGAGATCGAGTCGGGGCTGTTCGCCATGCAAGCCGCTCTCGGCTCCGGGATCATGTTCTACTGCCTCGGCCGCATGGCCGGCAGGCGCAAGGCCGAGAAGGAAGCCAGGGGGTCCGCATCCGTTGAGGATTAGCGGCTTGGACGACTCCGCCTGGGGCAGTCCTTGGCGGGCCATCCCGGTCGGTCAGAAGGTGGGTCTGTCGCTGCTGCTCGTGTTGACGGCGCTGCTGGCACGTCCTTGGCCAACCGCGGTTCTTGTCGCGGCAATGGCTGTTGCCGCCCTGGCCGTTGCCAGGATTCCGGTCCGTTTGGTGGCCGTCGCCATGACCGCCCCCGCGGTGTTCATCATTCTGGGAGCGGTTTCGGCGACGCTGACGATCGGTACTTTCGACGGACCCGGCTGGCGTTGGGGCTGGCTGGGGATCCGGGAGACCGACATCGCCCTGGGGGTCGGTCTGCTGCTGCGGGCGACGGCCGGAACCCTGGGGGTGCTGGTGCTTGCCATGACCACCCCCATGGTGGATCTGCTCAGCTGGCTGAGAAAACTACACGTTCCGGCCCCCCTGATCGAGATCGCCTCGTTGATGTACCGGATGATCTTCACCGCCTGGAACTCGCTGGTCCTGGTGCGCCAGGCCCAGCAGCAACGTCTCGGTGGCACCGGGCCCCTGAAGCGGCGGTTCGCCGAGGCAGGGCAGCTGGTCGGTGCGGTCGCCGTGCGGACCTGGTTGGCATCCGCCCGCCTGGCCGACGGCCTGGCCATCCGGGGACACGAATCAACCTTGACCACCCTGCCGTCCCGGCGCGGAAACCGGCATCTTCCGGTCTGGGTGTTGGTGGGAATGATCCTCACGTGGGGAGTTGCGTTGTGGACGCTATGAGACTGGTTGCGGCTGGAATCGTCGCGGGTTTCGAGGGACGCGAGGTGCTGCGGGGCCTCGACCTGGAGGTTCCTGCAGGGGCCCGGCTGGCGTTGCTCGGCGCCAACGGCTCGGGCAAGACCACCCTGCTGCGCACCATCGCAGGTGCGCACCGGCCATCGGCCGGACAGGTTCTCCTCAATGGGGAGCCGGTGCGTTTCGACCGTGCCGGGCTCAGGGCGCATCGGCGTCGTGTGCAGCTGGTGCTGCAGGACCCGGACGATCAGTTGTTCTCCGCGGACGCGCGGCAGGACGTGAGCTTTGGCCCGTTGAACCTGGGGCTGTCCGAAACCGAGGCCGCCGAGGCCACGGATTCGGCGATATCCGCCATGGGCATCGAACACTTGGCCGACCGGCCCACCCATCAACTCAGCTACGGGGAGCGGAAACGCGTGGTCATCGCCGGCGCGTTGGCGATGAACGTGGATGTGCTGCTGCTCGACGAACCGACGGCCGGGCTGGATCCCGCCGGGGTTGAGGCCCTGCTGCAGAAGCTGGGGGAGATCAACGCGCGGGGCACCACGTTGGTGTTCTCGACCCACGAGGTGGACAACGCTCTGGCTTTTGCCACCCATGCCGCGGTGATGACCGACGGGAGGCTGCGGCAAGGCGGGCTCGTGGAGCTGCTCAGCGACGCCGAGCTCCTGGCGGCCGCCCGCCTACGTCAACCGATCCTGTTGCAGTTGTCCGCGGCGCTGGGGTGGGAAACTCCCGCGACCAGCGTCGAGCAGGTCAGGCAGCGCTGGCCCGTCGGCTGAAGCGAGTCCGTCGCGGCCTCCGGCAGCACGGGCTTGGACACGAATTGAAATGGATTTCACAAGAAGTGGTTGTTCTCATGAGAAAAGCGAAGGAGCATGGTTCGTCAATATCCGCGGAGTTGCCCCGGAGGGCCACCAGATTCAAGGTGCTGAGGGGGGAAGGGGACGCGATGTTGCACGCGGCCCGAGGCGGGACGGAGCCTTGGTTCGGGCAGGTCGATGAATGCCCCGGAGGGCATCTGGAAAACCCGATGTGGCTGCCGGGACACCTCTTCGACGACGCCGGAGGTCCAGAAACCCGGATGCCCAGTGCGGTCGAGAACTGACCCCGAAATCACTTGGCACAAGACAAGTGCCGTCAGGTTCTCCAAGGAGCTTCGGTCAAAGGACAGGGCTCAATATGTGATGGGCCGGAACCCGGTGATCTGGGTCAAGGGATTTTCCCAGTCCTCGCCCCGATTGGCCTTGACCACGCTGATGATGGTGAGCGCCATCCATCCGGCGGTCCACAGGAAGAGGGGAAACCCGAGCCCGATGAAGCTCAACATCCCTCCCACGACGAAGCCAGCGGCGGCGAGAATCTGGTAGTTCAGCGCTTTGGCGGCTTCGCGATTGACCACCGATCCGTTCTTGGTCGCCAGCCAGGCCAGGCCGGGTCCGATCGGCCCTGAGAACAGCCCGGTGAAATGGATCAGCGCAGCCGCATCGGTGGAGGAGCTTGCGAGCCCGGCGGTGGTGGTGCCGGGTTGTGTGGGCGCCAGCGTCCTGGGAGGCGCAGGCAGGTCCGCGATCGCCATGCGCAGCTGCTGGGGTGAACTGGCCTCAAGGATCAGGTCCAACCGGTGCTCCAGTTCCGGTTCGTTGATGCGCCCTTCCGCGTAGGCGCGCTGAATGATGTCGATGGCTTTCTCCCGGGTGGTGTCGCTGATGCTCGTGGTCATGCAATCCACTATCGGATCGTCACGGCGACGACACCATTGGGGTCAGCCCCGGTTCAGCCCTGAGATAATCTGCCGCGGGATACCCTGCTCGATTGCTCGGGGCGGTCAAATCCATGGTGGTGTGGGGGGAAGATCTTCGCAGTCGGGACCGGTGGGGCTGCTCCTCCGGGGCCGCTTCATTCCCGGGACTCGGGCGGTGCCCCGCCCACCGGATCCTTAACTTTTGGTCAGAGTTTCTCTTTTTTCTTCCGGGTGCTGGTGTGTGGTTCTAGTGTCGGTGGTGTCCCGGGGCGGAGGTGCCGGTTCGGGGTTGTGGCACCAATGGAGGTGTTGTGTGATGAGTCGAGTGTTGGTGTGTCGTGTTGGTGTGGTTGCGGCGGTGGTGTCGGTGTTGGTGTCGTGTGGTGGGGGGTCGTCTGGTTCGGGGGGTGGTGTGTCGGGGTCGGGGAGTCCTGTTTCTTCTTCGTCGTCTTCTGAGCCTTCGTTTTCTCAGTCGGTGGTGCCGTCGGGGCCGCGGCCGTCGGAGACCTTCACCCCGGAGCAGCTGGAGGC